>JAMCRH010000170.1:0-14814 GCA_023380515.1 Gammaproteobacteria bacterium
TCGATTACAGCCATACATTGGTCATATTCACTGTGCTATCATTTAGTCCACTTTTTTGCTGAATGATTAGGGCTTTGCAACATGTTACGTCGTACAAAAATTGTTACTACTCTTGGTCCAGCTACGGATAAGCCGGGTGTTTTGGAAAAGCTAATTAACGCTGGCGCCAACGTTGTACGCCTTAATTTTTCGCATGGCAAATCGGACGACCACATTGAACGCGCACAACAAGTACGTGAAATTGCAGCGCGCCTCGGTAAACATGTCGCTATTCTTGGCGACTTACAAGGCCCTAAAATTCGCGTCGCTCGTTTTCAAAATGGCGCAGTTGAACTGCAAGACGGCGCTCCTTTTATTCTTGATGCGTCACTGCCAAGCGACGCCGGTGATGAACATCAAGTAGGCCTCGATTATAAAGATTTACCGAAAGATTTAATTGCCGGCGATGTGCTGCTTCTCGATGACGGTCGCATGCGTTTAACCGTTGAGCGTGTTGAAGGTAGTCGCATTCATACCGTTGTGACTGTCGGTGGTAAATTATCAAATAATAAAGGAATTAACCGCCTCGGTGGTGGTTTGTCGGCCGCTGCACTGACGGACAAAGATTACCGTGACATCGAAGTGGCAGCGGAAATTGATGTCGACATTCTCGCGGTGTCTTTCCCACGCAGCGGAGCCGATTTACAACTCGCCCGTGCCCTGCTGAATAAAGCAGGTTGTGACGGCGCTATTTGTGCAAAAATTGAGCGGGCGGAGACGGTTGCAACAGACTCTGCATTAGACGACCTAATCGAACATTCTGACGTTGTCATGGTCGCCCGTGGCGATCTAGGTGTTGAAATCGGTGACGCTCAGCTTGTGGGTAAACAAAAGCGCATTATTAAGCGTGCTCGTGAACTAAACAAAGTCGTTATTACCGCTACGCAAATGATGGAATCGATGATCGACAACTCGATGCCGACGCGCGCCGAAGTCATGGACGTAGCTAACGCCGTGCTAGATGGCACTGACGCGGTGATGTTAAGTGCTGAAACTGCTGCTGGTAAGTACCCAGTCGAAACGGTAAAAGCAATGGCTGAAATTTGCCGTGGTGCAGAAGAGTATCCGGCCTTGCGGTTAACCCGCGATACGGTTGCAGAGCCAGTGACATCTGTCGCTCAGGCCACTGCCCTTGCAGCAATGTATACCGCAAATCACTTGGCTGGCGTGAAAGCAATCATCGCCTTAACTGAGTCAGGCCACACTGCTAAATTAATGTCGCGGATTCACACAGATTTACCGATATTCGCCCTTTCACGGCATCAGCACTCACTGAACCGAGCGAATTTATATCGGGGCGTTTATCCAACTTACTTCGACTCAACCCAGTCTGAGCCGCAAAACGTCCTGCGCGATGCAATCGAATTAATTCGTGCCCGCGGACTGTTAGAGAAAGGTGACATGGTCATCATTACCCATGGTGACGTGATGGAAACTATCGGTAAAACCAATACGAGTAAGATTTTACAAGTCTAGGTCTCGTATCAAGTGATCGGGCTCAACGTGGTGTTGGCTAAACGGCCACATCACGTTGCCGCATCATCCCCCGCAAGTCGCGCCGTAAGCGTTCAATTTCTCGAATGACGTGGCGTTGTTGACGAACATCGATACTGCTGAGTAACTGCAGAATGAGTTGCGTACCGACTTGCTCATTATGCGCTAACGTGGTTATAAGGTTCTCGCCCCGCCATTCCTCTGGTGTTAAAAACAAACGTTGCAATAAGTCTTGCCGCCCTTCAGTGCCCGCTGGCAACATCATGACATTCGTGAAACTGTCTAACCACGCCAATTGGTACTCACGCCAAAGCTCTTCACTATCAATATGTTGCTCTGCCCACACTTGAATATAGTCTTTTTGGCTCTGCTGTAACCGCCCAAAGGCGCTGGCAACACGGTCTTCCATTTGTGTGATTTGTTCTTGTTGCGGATCTTTTGAGCTGCGACGCTTAGGTTTGTCGTCCTCTTGCAAGCGTTCTTGCAATGAAACCAGCAAATTGCGTTGTTGTTCTTCAGAAAGATCTGCGAGAAAGCGCTCTGCATAGGGGAGTAACTCAAGGCGGAAGTCATACCAAAATTGCATGACCTGCTCACTGTACTGTGCAAGTAACTCATCGCTGAATCGACTGTTTTCAATGTCGACCTGCACCTGCTTTAGTAAAGCGTAATAGGCTGGCATTTGCGTTTCGGCGTGCCACTGGAGAAAACGATCGAGCTCGGCACGTAATTCGCGACGTTGTTGACGTTCGAGAGAAATCGATTGATGCAATTGCCAGGCGACGAGGTTTTCCGCATACCGGTAGCCAAGTTGTCGACTTGAACAACTACTCAGAAAAATAAGCGCCAACAAAACCAACGCAAGACCGCGAAAAGACATAAACGCTCCAGCAAATTATGATTGATTACGCTTACGTGCTGGCTGCCAACTGCGATCACAGAGTGAGTTAATAGTCGCTTTGAATGGCTGTATGAACGCGCTTTTAGGCAAGCCCGAGCACTAATTGTTTAATGCGGTCTTTGTAACTCCGACTGACTTTGAGTTCTTGGCCATTTTGCAAAATTAAATGGTACTCGCCATTCTGGCGACTACAGAGTTTTTCGACTTGGCCAAGATTAACAATCGCAGACCGATGAATACGTTGAAACAGACGCGGGTTTAACTCTTGCTCAAGCTCTTTCATGGTGCGACGGAGAATGTGAGTTTGGTTGCCTGCATGAATACACATATAGTCGCCTGCCGCATCGATCCATTCAATTGAATTAATTGCAACACGGGTAATCTCACCGCTGTCCTTAATAGCGATATGCTCTGGATAGTGGTCCAGTGACGGCGCTTTACCTTCAGCCAGAAGACGTAAAATTTCTTCCACGTCTTCACCGGTAATATCGGCCACCAATTCGACCAACCTCTGTTGGTGCAAGCGTGATTGATCAACGAGCACTTCTGCTCGAATTCTCTCGAGCGATTCAGCTAGGCGCTCTTCGTCGACGGGTTTCAGCAGATAATCAATCGCCCGCACTTCAAACGCACGAATTGCATAGTGATCGTAAGCGGTGACAAACACAACCGCTGGCATTTGTGTGCCGGTTTGGTCATATTCTGCTTTCAGCTTTTTCAGAACGTCAAAGCCATTTGTACCCGGCATTTGAATGTCGAGAAACACCAGATCAGGCTTCGTAGCAAGGATTTTCTCAACCGCCTCACGGCCATTATTTGCTTCGTCAATGACTTCTAAAAAGTCAAATTCTTGCAGACGAATCCGCAAGCCCTGGCGTGCTAGTGGTTCGTCGTCGACAATAATGGCGCGAATTTTCTGTTGGCTCATGCTCTCTACTCGAAGGCGGTTAGTTTATTCAGCTAACTGAAATGGAAAACGCAGGCTAACCAGACAACCGGTTGGCTCATTAGCAGACAGATTAAATGAGAATTGTTTTCCATACAAGGCCTTGAGGCGTTCACGTGTATTTTCCAAGCCGACGCCAGAGCCTTTGACTTGCACATTTTCCGCGTCAAAGCGCTGCGGCCCGTTATCCGCAATTGTAATACACAAATCACCATGCTCGACCCAAGCACGTATTTCGATACGTCCAGTATCTTCTGTTTTTGCAATCGCATACTTGATCGCATTTTCAATCAATGGCTGGAGGATTAAGCTTGGAACTAACGCAGATAACGCCTTTTCTTGGATGTCGACACGAACATCAAGCCGCTCAGCAAAGCGCACTTTCTCAATATCGAGATACAACATTAAGGCTTTCATTTCTTTCTCGAGCGTAATCCGTTTAATCGGTTCATTGTCGAGCGAAAAGCGTAAAAAGCGACTCAGCTTACTCATCATTTGATTCGCATTCTTGGTGTCATTTACCAAGATCAAGGTGGAAATCGCATTCAAGGTATTAAACAGAAAATGTGGGTTAAGCTGATAACGCAACATTTTTAGTTGCGACTGATGAGCCATGGACGCTGCTGTCAGTGCTTTTTGGCGAGCGTCTTGCAAGAGCTGGTAATATTTAATAACAAAGTACAGGCCACTCCAAGTCAGCATAATGTAAAACTTGGCGATGGAGTGTTGGAAATAGAACAACAAGTTCGTTGGTCGATAACCAAACTTGTAGATTTCCCAATTGGTTAAATTGTCAATGACAGCCCAAGTCGCTGCGGCCACGTAGGAACAAGCTAAAACGACAATTAACTGCAAGGCCGGGTGCCATGACCAGATTGAGCGATAGATATAACGCATTGGAACGGTCAATAAAAACCCTGCATACGCACCAAGCAAAACGATGGCGATCCAGATTTCGCGCATCTCATGCATGAGCGACCCCATGTATTGCACGAGGGCATAGCCTAGCCACCCCGCAATCTGCATGAGCCAGAACAGTTTATTTCGATCTTCGAGTAATGAGCGCCAGTTCAAACTCTATCCTTAGCAAAATTAACAATTTTTATACATCCTGAGCGCTATGTTAGCGGAATTCTTCAGGAAGTAACGGTAATTAATCGGGTAGAACAGTTCGTTAGTCGCAGTTCTCAGGCATTCATTTGCTAACTGTCCCTATGCTACACTGACTTCCCATTCGAGATGTATGAGTGCTTGTGTATGCAACAATCTGTTCGCTATGAAATTTCTTGTGATCCTAACCAACACTATTTCTGTGTTCGCATGCAGCTGAGCAACGTTGCAGCCCCCTTACGACTGCGGCTCCCAGCGTGGTTACCCGGCAGCTATATGATACGAGATTTTGCAAAACACATCGTGGCTTTTTCGGCAGTTGGAACAAGCGGTGCGCTCGATTACATTCGTCCGGATAAAAACACGTGGGAGATTCGCCACCCCGATGAGCAAGTCACCATTGAATACAAGGTCTACGCCTTCGACTTGTCAGTTCGCACCGCCTGGCTCAATGACGAATTTGGCTTCTTTAATCCCAGTGCCGTCTGTTTAGAGTGTTTAAATTGGGAAGGACCGCTGGAAGTCGACTTAATTTTGCCGCCTGACCGTGATTGGTTAATAAGTACCGGTTTAGCACGTGTTACGAGGTTAACACCGCAGCAACAGCGATTTTGCGCTGACAATTACGCAAGTTTAATCGATCACCCATTTTTGATCGGCCAACTTGATGTGATTCCATTTCAGGTCAACAACATTGAACATGAACTCGTGCTTGCTG
The DNA here is from genome assembly GCA_023380515.1 of Gammaproteobacteria bacterium. The sequence goes on from JAMCRH010000170.1 coordinate 5,209, forward strand.
GTCGCCATTATGCCGACCGTGAACAACTAGCAAAAGACCTCACAGCGATTTGCCAAAGCCAAATTGATTTTTTCCAAGGGCATGTCCCCTTTCAACACTATAAATTTCTCACCATGGTTGTCGGCGATGGGTTTGGCGGACTCGAACATCGCAACTCAACCGCCCTATTAACCTCGCGCCACAGCCTTGAGGCGCCCAAAGGCGCAGCAGCCCAGGCTAGTGCGGCGAATGACTACTTCACGTTCTTAAGTTTATGCAGTCACGAGTATTTTCATAGTTGGAACGTTAAGCAACTGCGTCCACGACGGTTCCACCCGTATCATTTACAAAGTGAACAATACACTGAGCAGTTATGGTTCTACGAAGGCGTTACGTCCTATTTGGACGACTTTTTCGTGCATCAAGCCGGTATCATGACTGCCGAGCAATTTCTCAATCGCACGAGTGAAACCTTAACTCGCGCTTTACGTGGTTTAGGGCCTTTAAGGCAATCGTTGACAGAGTCTAGTCAAACGACTTGGACGACCTTTTACCAACAAAATGAAAATAGCCAGAATGCGATTGTTAGTTATTACACCAAAGGCGCAGTCATTGCCTTACTTGCAGATTTAGCCATTCGTACAATAAGTGCGGATCGTCACAGCTTAGCTGATGTTATGAACTATTTGTATCATCGGCACGTCGCCACCGGTACCAGCCCAAAGGACTTAATCGCCGGTTTTGAGAAGTTTACCAACGCCGATTTTGCCGCAACGCTACAACATTGGTTACAGGCAAAACAGCCGCCTGAGCTTACTGAATGGTTTTCTGCCTTTGGGATTCAAGTGGAACCAGCCACGGCCGATCCACTCACGCTGCAACCGCAAACTAGCCAGCGAGAGCCGCGGTTACCTGTGAGTTTCGGTGCCGTGATGCAGGAGCAAGGAGGACGTTACGAGGTGGCTCGGATTTTTGAAGGGAGTGCGGCAGCGCAAGCGGGACTAAGCGTCAAAGATCGACTAGTGGCCATTGATGGCCTTGAGGCGAAGTCTACGAACGTTCAATACGCCATGCGGCGCGCAAGTCCTGGCGACAGCGTGCGCCTGCATGTCTTCACTCACGATCGCTTGCGCGAACTCACCTTAGTTTGGCAAGCCCCACCTGCGGATGGCTACAAACTTACCTTGCAGGACAAAAGCCTAGCGAAACGCTGGTTAAAATTAGACTGAAGAACGCCTGTTAGCAAGAGCCGCGTCTATTGACGCGGCGGAAGTAGTAGTTCAGGGTCAATGCGCACACCACCCCAATTCATACGCCAATCAAGGTGTGGGCCGGTTGCGCGACCGGTCGCACCAATCTCACCAATCAGATCTCCGGCTTGAATCTCATCCCCCACATTAACATGCAGCGCATGCAGGTGCAGAAAGCTCGAAAAAATATCGTGGCCATGGTCCACAATCAGCGTACCACCCGACAGCACCAAGTCCGGTTCAGCCAAGCGGACCACGCCTGCGGCAGGTGCATACACTGGCGTTCCGGTGACATTGGCAATATCTAAGCCCCAGTGCGGCGCACGAGGCTCACCGTTGAGAATTCGCTGGCTGCCGTAAACACCGGTAATGCGCCCTTCTGCTGGCCAAATCCATTCGCCATTAAAATCAGTGCGAGAACTGACCTGACTGCGAGCAGCACCAATTTTGCGGTTATCTTCAGCAATTCGCGCTTGCGTGTCTGGATCCGGTGTCACCGTTTGTTGCGGCAATCCATCAACACGCTGAATATCAAACTTGCGCGTGGTAATGGTAAACGTTTGTCGCCAGCGCTCACCACCTTTGCTGACCACTGCTAGTACGAGTGGCTCAACATCGTCACGACCAATACCGAACACGAAATAGCCCTCAGGGCTTACTTTCAACGGATTACCATTCAAACGTACTTCACTACCAGCGCTGGTTTTGCCAACAATCATAGCGCCTTGCACAAAATCGCCGCGTAGTTTTGGCTCTGCTGCGAATGCCTGTCCAATTGTGAGTGCGCAACAAAGAACAAGCACACTGAAAAGGCTTGTAACCCAATTCCCAAGTTTATGCATAGCCTATCGCTCCTTTACCAACCCCTTCGAACGCTATGACTTTAATGTCATGAGAAGGTTCTTGGTTTTTAATTTCTTTAGCAATGTATTCTGCAATACATTCAACCGTGGAATCAGCCGTCATCACTTCGTTTTCCGCTTTAGGCAATGCAAGTTCGAACACGCCCTGTTCGGCCAAATACGAGTAGCAGACATGTTGTGAATCGATTAGGTCTTGGGCGGCTGTACTCAAGGTCATGTGTTCTTTCGCAACCACGTCTTCTGCAGTGCCAATATAGATGTCCTGCCAGCGCCGCGACCAGCGTTGCTCCCAAGCTGGGCTGCGCATGCCATCGAGAAAGATTTGAATCGCCGAGCGGTGACCATGCGCGATGCGTTGGCAGTTGCCATCGTGCTTTTTTAAACCATGGGTGTAATGATAATAAAAGCTTGGTATTTCTTCCGCCCGCAAGTTGAGCTCAAGCCCTTTTACATTGGTCGGGAGTTCTTTTTTAATCACCGCATGCAAATACGCGACCGTAGCCGCCATATCGATTTCTGGGGCGTCAATAAACGCATAAGCATCGGCTGGACAAAACAAGTGGATCGAGTTTTGTGGCCGCACAAAATCAACCCAATAATGCGTTTCATTCTCGTGCTTGGTTACCAACGTATAAGGGTGCTCACTCGGCACAAGAAGTTTGTGGTCAACCGACTGGTCAATAATTGCTTTTATTTGTTTTTTAACCCGACCGAAATCCAAGACCATTGACTGGTCATTTAAGGAGCCGTCTAGCAAAATATCGACGATCCAGCTTTCCCCAACTATCCCACGTTGTGGGCACAGATATGAGAAATCGATAACGGTTAAATCTTTAACAAACAGCTGCATGCAATCGCCTATGACTCATTACGACAAGAATAAATTAGTAGAACCGCCGATTATAGCGCAATCAAAGCCCCTGCAGCCACATCCAAACGAGATTCATTGCTAATAACCATAGAATTCCGCCCATGATGCGGTCAAACCAATAGCCTTTTTTGAGTAAAGTTTGCCGAACGCGACTACGCCCCAATAAATAGCTGAGCGTGGCGAACCACGCAAAGGTGGCACAGGCTAAGTAAATACCATAGCCCGCTTTAACAGTGACTGGTGTCGTCGTCGCAATAATCGAAGTAAACAATGCCAGAAAGAACATCGTGGCTTTCACATTCAAACCGTTAGTGAAGAAACCTATCACTACAGCTCTGCGGGCTGATACTTCCGCTTCAAAGCCAGTCACTTCAATCTCGTTCGTTTCTGTGGGTGGCTGTGAGCGCATCGCTTGCCAACCGAGCCAAAAGAAATAACTTGCGGCGACTAACATTAACAGCTGGTACAGCCAAGGCGTTTGATGAATGACTAAAGCCAAACCGAGAATGGAATAGGTCACGTGCACCAAAATGCCTAGTGCAATGCCGAAACTGACCCATACTGCCACGCGGGTGCCATGCCGAATACTGTAGCGGCTTACCACAGCAAAGTCAGGGCCTGGGCTGGCAACTGCAAACGCATGAGCAATGGCCATGGCGATAAATTCGGCGGCATAGCGATTAGAGAATAATTCGTCAAACATACCTAAAGTCACTGATTAAAAGAGAGTTAATCCATTCTAAGGTTTATTCCACAGGCTGTGAACAACTTATTTGCTTCTTAAATAAGATTCATCTAAGATGATTTTAACTCAATACGGTGTAATAAATATGAATCCAAATTCTCTTCCCTCTTTAAATGCATTGCGCGTATTTGAAAGCGTCGCGCGTCTCGGTAGTTTCAAAGCTGCAGCCGCTGAACTTGGTGTCACGCAATCTGCCATTAGTCGCCAAATGACCACGCTCGAAGAGCAGCTCGGTGTGCGTCTTGTACAACGCGACAATCGCGTACACGCGCTAACGCCAGCGGGTGACGCGCTAGCACCTGACCTTTCTCGCGTATTCCGGCAAATCGAGCGCCTGGTTAAGCGCACTATGAAAAATGGCGACCATGCACGCCGGACTATCACACTCGGTATTAGTAGTGAATTATTGCGCTGGTGGTTAGGTCCTTTGCTAACTGAGTTCAATCAGCTCTACCCGCATTTGGAACTGCAATGCGTGCAGGTGCCAGAATACCTCAGTCGTCAGAACGAAGGCCCGCTAACCCACGAAATTCTCCATGGTGAGCTCGATGCCCTGCTCACGTTCAGTGCGCCGGCCCAGAAGGCTGTGGTGAATTGGCGACTAACGGAGCCGCGTTTAATTTTAATCCGCCCTGCTGCCGTTCCTGAGCCAACGAAAGACAACTTGAATGAATACAAGTTTGTAGCCGTTAATACGAACAAGGACTGGGACCGTTGGAATCGCGCTTATGAAAGCAAGATTAACAATGAGAACGTGCAGTTTGTAAATAACACGAGTATGGCGGTTGAGCTCGCGCAGTTCACCGGACGTTTAATGCTGTTACCTGAGTGCTATGCCAAAGCAGCAACTGAAGGTGACTTGGTGGAAGTGCCTGGTTTTAGCTTAGACGGTAAACATGGTTTGCATATTTCAGTGCGACGTGAGAGCCAACGTGAAATGGCCATTGTTGCATTAGTGAACTGGATGCGTCATGTGGTTGAAACGGTAGAGAAACAGAAGCGATAAAGAAATGGTGCCCGGGGCCGGACTCGAACCGGCACGACCGTTAAGTCGAGGGATTTTAAATCCCTTGTGTCTACCAATTTCACCACCCGGGCTTATTCGTAGGCACTATTTCTTATAGTGTTTTAAACTGGAGGCGGGTCCCGGAGTCGAACCGAGATCCACGGATTTGCAATCCGCTGCATAGCCATTCTGCCAACCCGCCTGGGTTGAATAAAGCTTGGAGCGGGAAACGAGACTCGAACTCGCGACCCCAACCTTGGCAAGGTTGTGCTCTACCAACTGAGCTATTCCCGCGTTTGCTTTATTGCTACCAGAGCGCTGCCCCAGTGGCTCGCCATTCTACCTACCCTTTTATTTCAGTCAACAGAAAATTTCGTTTTTTTGTTTGTTTGCTGATTTTTTAGCTAGTTTGCTGCATTCTCGATCAAAATGGGTCTGAAAATTCAGCAACATCAATCCAGTAGTTATTTAACTATCGTGAGTTAAGTCGGCCCACGCAGCCGTTAAATACAGGTACATCGACCAAAAAGTAAGAATTGCGGCGATGTATAAAGCAATCGTTCCTAATGCAATGACAAACGTATTCGCACTCCAAAGCAAGCCAGTTAACGCAACCATTTGTGCCGTTGTTTTAACTTTCCCAAGCGTTGATACGGCCACACTGTCACGTTTACCAATTTCGGCCATCCATTCACGCAACGCCGAAATAATCAGTTCACGGCTAATAATCACTAGCGCTGGAATCGTGATCCACAGCGTATTGTGGTACTCCACAACTGCAATTAACGCTGCCGCCACCATGATTTTATCGGCTACAGGGTCAAGAAACGCACCAAATTTCGTGTGTTGCTCAAGCTTGCGGGCAATGTAACCGTCTAAACCATCTGTGATTGCTGCGATGACAAACACCAACGCTGCATAAAAATGAGCATGTTCAATTGGCAAGTAGAAGACAACCAAGAACACCGGAATCAGCAATATCCGGAACGACGTCAAAAGATTTGGAATACTCCACATACTAAGTTTCTCATTGTTATCACGGTAGTCAGTTTTACAACTGTTGCGGAATCATTCATCACGCAAAGCATAGTAAATCGTTTCGGCCAGACTTCGGCTGATTCCTGGCACATTGGCAAGCTGTTCTATACTAGCGCTTTTTACTTGCTGTAATCCACCAAGATATTTCAATAAATTTTGCCGCCGTTTAGCGCCAACCGCCGGAATACTCTCAAGGCTCGACGTTTTTCGTGCTTTCGCGCGGCGTTGGCGGTGCCCGGTGATGGCAAAACGGTGCGCCTCATCACGTATGAACTGAATTAAATGCAAACCTGAATGGTCTGCAGGCAGCTGAATAGTTTTACGGCTATAGCCAAAGATCAAGGTTTCTAGCCCAGGACGACGACTTTCACCTTTGGCAACACCAAGTAAAATCGGTGGTTGTGGCCAGTCTTTAAAGTATGTCTCGGCTTGGGTTAGCTGCCCTTTGCCGCCATCAATCAATAACAAGTCAGGAACATTTTCTTTTTCAATGGCATTTTTATAGCGCTTTTCGAGTGCTTGCGCCATCGCGGCGTAATCGTCACCTGGTGTGATATCAGTAATATTATACCGGCGGTAATCTGCTTTGCGCGGACCTTGCGAGTCAAATACCACACATGACGCCACTGTTGCTTCGCCCATGGTATGGGAAATATCGAAGCATTCCATGCGCTCAATTGTTTTACTATCTGGCAGCACCTTTGCCAAAGCTCGCAGTCGCGTATCCATAGTTGATTGCAGACCAAGTTTACTTTGTACCGCGTTCATCGCATTTTTACCTGCTAACGCAAGATATTGCGCGCGCTCGCCTCGTTTAGGTTGAATAACCTTGCAGTTTACACCAAGCGCACTGCGTAGCTGCGCGGTTAGTTCGTCGATAGCGAGCTTCAGCGACGGTACGAGAATCTCTGCCGGGATCCGTTCGCCATGGTTTTGATTCAAGTAGTATTGAACCAGAAACGACTCCATGATTTCTTCGTCTGAACTATGCTGAGGAACTTTCGGAAAGTAGCTACGACTGCCCTGCACTGCGTTTTGGCGCACTGTTAACAAGTGCACACAGGTGAAACCAGATTCCCGATAAAGGGCAATGGCGTCAAGCTCATGTTGGTTGCCGCTCACCGAGTTCTGTTCTTGTATCCGTCGTAATGCGGTGATTTGATCGCGATAGCGCGCCGCTTTTTCAAACTCAAGGGCCATGCTCGCGTTTTCCATTTTCCCGACGAGCGTGGTGATAACGTCCGAATTACGCCCTTTTAAAAATAATTTCGCTAAACGTACCTGCTCTTGATACTCCTGCTCATCGGCAATCCCGACACACGGCGCTAAACAGCGCTGCAACTGGTGTTGTAAGCATGGTCGACTGCGCGCTTTATAGTAGCTATCGTCACATTGGCGAACAGGAAACAGTTTTTGCACTAAACGTAAACTTTCACGCACTGCACCGCCATTTGGGAAGGGGCCGAAATACTCGCCCTTTTCTCGGCGTGCACCACGATGATATGCAATCCGCGGGTGCTCGTGAGCGCTGATAAAGATATATGGGTACGACTTGTCGTCGCGGAGAAGCACGTTGTAGCGTGGGAGGTGACTTTTAATAAAGCTATTTTCCAGAATTAACGCTTCGACCTCCGTATTCGTTACGGTCACGTCGATCCGATTAATTTGACTGACGAGCGCTTGCGTTTTAACTGAGTCGAGTTGTTTCCGGAAATAACTACTGACACGTTTTTTCAGGTCTTTTGCTTTACCCACATAAATAACCTCACAGTTGACGTCGTACATTCGGTATACGCCGGGTTGGTGGGTTAAATTGCGGATAAATTCTTGGGCGTTAAATGGCTCTACACTTGGTTCTTGCATATAACCGTGAACTAGTAACGTAAATCATAATCGTAAGACTACCAGAACACGGCTGCACTGTCTGCTAATGCTAACGTGGATTCAATCACGCTAGCAAAATAGCATCATCCCCATCGATTCCTGCTTCGATTAAACCGTACTTAATTGCAATATGCGCAAGCTGCACGTCACATGAGACATTCAACTTCCGATGCAGACGGTAACGGAATGTATTCACCGTTTTTCGTGAAATAAACAAATCTTTTGCGATTTGGCTAACCGACACGCCAGCTGTGACGAGTTGAAAAATCTCGCCCTCGCGGTTGGTTAAGCAATTCAAGATTGGATGTTCACTTACACTCTTACGATAACGTTTTACTGCTTGGTTGATCAAAAGCGGAACGTATGGCTTTCCTGCATAGGCCAAACGACAACCTTTGTTCACTTCAGCGACGGATGTTTCATTCAGAAAATAACCATGAATCGCTGACTTGTTCAGTTGGTACTGAATTGCAGTTCGCAACTTATCGCACCAAAGCAAAATTTTCAGCTTTGGATGGACTCGATGAAGCGCACGAACTAACGACTTAGTCTCGCCACCGGCGAAATTATCGTCAAGAATAACAATACGCGCACTGCGCTGTTCTGCTAACTCGAGTAAAGATTTTCGAGTCGGCCCAGGGACGTGAACATTCCAATTTAACTCTTTCAGTTCAGCGACAAGCCCTGAAGCGCGGATTCCCTGCGGTATTGCTACAATCACATCTTGCATAACAATTTCCTTGTTCCATATTTTTATTAGATTGCACGCAAGTCCCTCACGTGCATTGCTTTTTTATATTTTTTTTGAGACTTGGTCAACAAAAAATCACACCCAAATCACATACAATTCCAGTTACTGAATTGGAACACTCAAGTTAACAATAAAATCGATATTAGGAATAGCACAGTTCTTGTAATCTAAAACTGAAAACGGCTGAGCAAATCTGCCCAGCCGTTTTTGAATAGCTATAAAAGTGAGGTGTCGCGGTTATTCGATCGCGTCGCTGTGGTGCTTCAGATTAACTAACCGTGCGAAGCTTGTTGCCATTGGCGCGAAGCGTACGGATTCCCCAGTTTTTTCGGCGATTGTCAGCGCGCTCACAATGCCAACAATCCCTTCATCATTAGCAATCGTGAGAAAGCTTGTACCGGCCTGCTGCATCGTTACTGCAACATCGCCAATCATTGCTTGTAAGAATGATTGCTGGGAAACCTGGGGTAGTTCTTCTACCGCGGTCATTAACTCGAACACTTCGATGTCGTCATGCGCAAGTCGGAGATCTTTGGCAAGTTTAATTGCCCGACCACTGCTTAAATCAGCAAGCGCAACTACACCTAACAACTGCTGATGAGAATCGGTCACCCAAGCATAACGGCAGTGTGCTTTGCGCATCAGGCGTTCAGCGTCGGCAAGCGAGGTTGTGCTGTCCAATATTAAACTGCGCGGCGACTCGAGTGAATCGAAGACAGTGTATGCCGGCGCATGCCAGTCAAGCTGCACAGCGGTTAAAACTTTTTCGGTTGAAGAAATAAAACGTGGCGTCGTCTTTAACGCTAAAGCATGATAAGTAGACATAGTCGTTCTCCAAAAATCAAAAATTCAAGGGCAATTTTGTTGATTTAGGAGAGTTGCGGTGGCCCGCGAATTGTATTGTCAGAATACTGGTTATTCGCATAACCCGTGCTGGTTGTGAACAACTGGTCAACAACCACGGCAACACTTTTCCGCTCGCTCGCAGGTAAGGTTTCGTCGTAATCTTCAGTCTCTTGTTCACTCGGTGTAAAACATTCGCTCGTAAGCGCTGTGTGTAGTGCACTGAGTTGCTTGCCACCTACTTGTTCCCAGGCACTATCATGTGCTGCCGATGCCGAAGGCAATGACAACCAAGATAATAACGTAAGTAACAGTAAATGACGTGCCACAGGCGTATTCCTAAAATGGTTTACTCCCTTTTAAATACGCCCGTTGA
>JAMCRH010000170.1:14824-93613 GCA_023380515.1 Gammaproteobacteria bacterium
TCAAGTCCACAACGAAAATATATTTTACCCAAAGCAAAAACCCGCCACGAGGGCGGGTTCTTTAATTTGGCGGAGAGGGAGGGATTCGAACCCCCGGTAGGGATGAACCTACGCCTGATTTCAAGTCAGGTGCATTAAACCGAGCTCTGCCACCTCTCCGAGTTGTTCGCTGCGTGTATCGCTGCGAACGAGGCGAATATTACGGATCTGAATTCAGCTTGTAAAGTAAAAATTTCAATGAATTGGTTCGTTTGCTTTAATTTTATCCAAACCACCCCTTTTTTGCCCTTTCGCACACCGATTTTACTTGAACCCCACCCACGGTAATGCGGTATAGTAGAACTTATGCAAGGAATGATCGTCAAAGTAAGCAAATGAATTTTTTCAATTTGTGTTGCAACGAAGGTGCGGCGTTGATCGTCTCCTAATTATAAGGAGTACAAAGTCGTATCGCTCAAACACAAGTCGATCAGGTTATAACAACTGGAGAAACAACCTATGAACAACCCTACTGTGCATACAGCACGTGATACTCACGCCATTGAGGTGAATAAGGTATTACGCAATACGTATACACTACTCGCTATGACGCTCGCATTCAGTGCGGCAATGGCGGCTGTCTCAGGTATGCTGAACCTACCGCGTCCGGGCATTATTTTGATGCTCGCTGGTTTCTATGGTTTGCTATTTGCAATTCACAAAACTGCGAACAGCGCTATGGGGCTCGTGTTTACCTTTGCACTAACCGGTTTCATGGGGTACACCATTGGCCCAGTGCTAAATTACCTTGTGCAAAGTGGCGGCAGTGACATTGTCATGCTCGCAATGGGCGGCACGGCGTTAATTTTCTTCTCACTGTCTGGCTACATTCTCACCACAAAGAAAGACATGTCCTTCCTTGGTGGCATGATGGTGGCTGGTTTTGTTGTCATCATCGTGGCGTTTGTTGCGAACCTATTCCTCAACCTCCCTGCTCTGCATTTGGCTCTGAGCGCGATTTTCATTCTGTTCTCGGCCGGCGCTATTTTGATGCAGACGAGTGCAATCGTGAACGGTGGTGAGCGCAACTATATTTTGGCGACTGTCACGCTCTTCGTGTCGCTCTACAACATTTTCATTAGCTTGATTAATTTATTAAGTGCCTTTACTGGCGACGATTAATCATCACTCGGATACGACACAGTTTAAAACGCCTCGAAGTTACTCTCGGGGCGTTTTTCTATATACTAAGCGAAATTTAATTCAGCAGCAGAGAACCGTATGCAACCATCCGCAATCAGCAGCCAGCCCGCTGACAGCCCATCACAATCTTTTGTTGTGATGATTGAGCATGCGCCCACAAATACCGAATTGGGTTTACAGGCACTCGAGCAGGTGCGTAACCTCATCGCCGCCCAACATCGGATTGAACAGGTATTTTTCTACGCTGCGGGCGTACTCTACGCCAATTGTTTTCTCGAATTCCCTTCCGGCCTGCCAAAGCCAATTGTTTTCTCGAATTCCCTTCTGGGCTGCCGAACTTGCAACAAGAATGGTTACAGTTATCAGAGCAGCACGGTTTCCCTCTTGTCGTTTGTGCGACTGTCGGCAGCCAGTATGGAGTTAACGCACTACCGCTACCGGACGGAAACTTGCAAGCGGGGTTTGCGGCCGGCGGTCTCGCTGAATTTATCAGCACATTAAGTTCTGCTGATCAATTTGTGCAGCTGTAACGGAGGCTTGAACATGGCAAAGATTGCGTTTGTATTTAATCAGCTTCCCTTGCACGCCAGTGCCCGTCAAGGTTTAGACATGTTGATGATGGCGGTCTCTTTAGACCAAGCTTGTGTGGCCTGTTATGAAGGTAACGCGGTTTGGCAGCTGGTACCCGTTGCTGATGGACAACCGGATCCATTGAAGAAAATCCAAATGCTGCCCGATCTTTTCGATTTTACTGACTTTTACGTCTGTGCCGAAAGTCTTGCACAAGCCGAACTCAATGCCGCGGACTTACGGGTGCCTGTCCAGATTGTGCCGCGGTCGGAGTTGAACCAAATTCTATCGGCCAGTCAGCACTTAATTCGATTTAACCAGAGTGACCTATGTTTGAAGTAAATGGCGTCCAGTACGCAACCGATAAACACGAATATCTTGCCGAATTTGACCTATGGAACGAGGAACTCGCGCAACACATTGCTGAGCTGGAAAACATTCAAATGACCGCCGATCACTGGGAAGTCGTTCACTTCGTTCGCGAATTCTACCGTACCTACGACACCTCACCAGCCATGCGTGTTTTGGTTAAAGCCGTAGCGAAATCGCTTTGTGAAGAAAAAGGCAACAGCCGCTATCTGTACCGCTTATTTCCCAAAGGCCCAGCAAAGCAAGCAACACGAATTGCAGGCTTACCCAAACCAGCTAAATGCATATAAAAAAACCGTTGCAGCGAACAATACTGCAACGGTTCTTGTGATCGGACACTAGAATGAATTGGTCATGGTTAGTTGGTTAAACTTTCCACGCCATTCATGTATGGCCGTAATACGTCTGGAACCACCACAGAGCCATCCGCTTGCTGGTAATTCTCAAGAATCGCAACCAAAGTGCGGCCAACAGCTAAACCTGAGCCATTCAAGGTATGCACAAGCTCTGGCTTCTTTGCGCCCTTACGACGGAAACGTGCTTGCATACGGCGTGCTTGGAAGTCACCCATGTTTGAACATGAGCTAATTTCGCGGTACGTGTTTTGCGCCGGCAACCAAACTTCTAAATCGTACGTTTTACAGGCACCGAAACCCATATCGCCAGTACATAACAACACCTTGCGATACGGCAACTCGAGTAGTTGCAGAACTTTCTCAGCATGCGCCGTAAGTTCTTCGAGAGCAGCCATCGAGTCTTCTGGCTTGCTAATATGTACAAGCTCAACTTTGTCGAACTGATGTTGACGAATCAATCCACGCGTGTCGCGACCGTGTGAACCCGCTTCGCTGCGAAAACATGGTGTGTGGGCGGTTAACTTAATCGGCAATTCTGCTTCGTCATAAATTTCATCGCGAGCAAGGTTCGTCAACGGAACTTCGGCGGTTGGAATCAATGACAGGGCCACAGCATCTTGGCTTTCGCCTTCAACATGGAACAGGTCTTTACCAAACTTAGGTAACTGCCCAGTCCCATAGAGACTGTCGTGATTGACTAAATAAGGCACGTAGGTTTCTGCATAACCATGTTGATCACTATGTAAGTCAAGCATGAACTGGGTCAACGCACGGTGCATACGGGCAATGCCACCCTTCATAACGACAAATCGTGCGCCAGTTAACTTGGCCGCCTGTTCAAAGTCTAAACCATTATTGAGTCCAATCGCGACATCGACATGATCTTGAACATCGAAATCAAAAACCCGTGGTGTACCAAAGCGGCTGACTTCGACATTATCGTCCTCACTTTCACCAAACGGCACTTCCTCAGCTGGAATGTTCGGCACCCCTGCAATAATACTTTGCAGTTCGTCTTGAATCTGTTGCAGTTCGGTTTTGGCTGCCTCTAACTGTTCACCAAGCGAACCTACTTCGGCAAGCATCGGTTCAATATCTTCGCCACGAGCTTTCGCTTGGCCAATCGATTTAGCACGAGAATTGCGTTCACTTTGCAAGCTTTCCGTTTTAACTTGAATTTCTTTACGACGAGCTTCGAGCGCTTTCAACGTTGCGACGTCTAAGCTAAAGCCCCGACGTTTCAACTGCACTGCGGTTTCTTCAATTCCATCTCGAAAATGCTTCGCATCTAACATGCACAACTCTCTCTATAATTAAGCGGTCGGCGAACCTGTTCGCCAACGATAAAACCAAAAGCCACAGCCGACGGCCAGCAGACCGAAAATAATCGACCCGGCGATATAAACCAAGCTATAGATTGCCTGAAACTCAACCCATACATTCACAATCTGATAGGTAAACGCAGAAAAGCTAGTCAGTGCGCTAAACACACCGGCCGAAAGAAATAGAAACCCTGTTTCCATCTCGATACTCAAGCGTTCTTCGGTTAAGCCGCGTTTAGCCACCACCAAACCCAAACCAAAACTGCCTAATATGTTAACGGTCAGCGTGGCAAAAGTGAAATAAACAAATTGATTTTCTTCGCGGCTCGCCAACAGAAACAACTGCCCGCTAGCTTCACGCAATACCGCACCGAGTGCGCCACCAATAGCAACGGCCAAAGTGAAACGCCAGAATATAAAACCCGAACGCATGGAAAAGTTAGCCATAGAACCAAACCCCGCCAATGATATAGCCAAGAATAAGTCCGATGACTGTTAGTAACACCGAGCTAATGAGGTAGCTCATTGCAACCCAGAAGCGTGACTGCAGCAAGGTTCTCAGTTCCAAGGCAAAGGTCGCAAAGGTCGTAAAGCCACCGAGGAACCCAACTTCGAAAAAAGAAAAATAATGACGTGCAGAACCGGCTAGCTCGAACTCGTCAAGGTTAAAACTGAGGGCAACCATGACGACCCCGAGTAGCAGCGCACCGAGTACGTTCACCAACAAGGTACCATACATGCTCGTGCCGCAACGCCACGCCGATAGCCGAGTCAGCCAAAAGCGCAAAACGGAGCCAAGTGCACCGCCAAGGGCAACAAGTATCCAACTCATAAATCGATATATCCTAAGGTCGACATATTCTGCTTGGACGTACGTGCAGTGCGCATTCTCTTCGCCGCAGCACGCGAGCTTTTATTATTTCTTATAACGTTGCCAAGCACTGCTGGCATTCGTTTGCTCTAAAAACTCGAGCTTTTCTTTAATTTTGATTTCTAACCCACGTGCTTCGGGTTGATAAAAGCGTTGTTCTGCGAGCTCTGGTGGTAAATAGGCTTCGCCAGCAACATACGCATTTTCGTAATCGTGAGCGTAACGATAATCAGCACCAAATCCTTCCTGCTTGTGAACCGTCGTTGGCGCATTACGCAAGTGCTCGGGCACCGCATAAGACGGCCCCTCTTTAGCCAATTGCAACATGCTATTAAATGCCCGGTAGACCGCATTACTTTTCGCTGCACTAGCGCAATACAAGGTCGCTTGGGCAATTGCTCGCTCGCCCTCAGCTGGACCGACTCGATGGTACGTGTCCCAGGCGTTTAGGGCGATTTGCAAAGCCCGTGGGTCAGCATTACCAATATCTTCGGAAGCAATGGCCAATAACCGCCGTGCGACAATCAGCGGATCGCCGCCGCCAGCTAAAATTCGACAGTACCAGTACAAGGCACCATCTGGCGACGAACCTCGTACCGACTTATGAAATGCAGAAAGTAAATCGTAATACAGATCACCTTTGTTATCGAAGGCGGTACTTGTTTGACCGGTCGCAGCAATCACAGTGTCAGGATCAATTTCGTCGCCATCAGCAACAAAATCAGCAGCGATTTCTAAGCTGTTCAATAACCGTCGTGCGTCTCCCGCGGCAGCTTGTAATAACGCTTGCTTAGCTGCTGGGCTTAAGCGCAGTTGGCGCTGTCCTAAACCGCGTTCATTGTCGGTTAATGCTTGTGTGATTAATTGTTCAAGGTCTGCTTCCGTTAGCGCTTGTAGACGATAGGTACGCGCTCGTGACAATAACGCGTTATTCAGTGCGAATCCGGGATTCTCAGTCGTTGCACCAACAAAGATGACTGTGCCGTCTTCAATATGGGGGAGAAATGCGTCCTGCTGGCTCTTGTTGAACCGATGCACCTCATCGACAAATAAGAGCGTCTTTTGCCGAAATAAACCATCACCTGCGCGGGCTTTTGCTGCGTCGATGGCAGCACGAATTTCCTTCACACCCGAAGTGACAGCTGAAACGCGTTCGACATGGGCATCGGCAGCCGCAGCCATTAATTCGGCTAGCGTGGTTTTCCCTGTGCCGGGTGGTCCCCATAAGACCATAGAATGCAAATGCCCTCGCGCAAGAGCTTTGCGCAAGGGCTTGTCGGGGCCGAGAATATGTTGTTGGCCAACATACTCATCGAGGTTTCGAGGCCGCAGGCGGGCAGCCAGCGGCATAAAATCATTCAAGACTCTTACCTTATCGACTAACGTTGATCATCAATATCGGTTCCGTCTGGCAACTCGAGCGCAAACGTAGTTGCTGCCACGGTCTGATTAAAACGTACGTTGGACAACTGAAAAATACTTTCTTGTCCGTGTGCATCCTTCAGGCGCAATTCTGTTAAGCCGAATTCACTGGCACTATTAAGACTAAACACTAGCTCCAGTATTGAACCGCCGAAATCACTTTGTTCGTCTTTAATGGTCCACGTTTTGCGTTCAGCGTTGGTGTGCAATGACACATCGAAGGCCTGCCAATTCTGTTGATCGTTCTCCAGCAATAACAACAGTGGATTTGACTGCATCGCTTCAGCTTGTTTGAACAGCGTGACTTGTTCAATGAACGGGTTGTAATACCACAGCGTTTCGCCATCAGCGACCATCACTGACGCTTCGGGTTCTGCAGTTACCCAACGCAAGCGCGCTGGGCGTTCAAGAACGAAGTCTCCTTCGAGCTCTTGTAATAAATAGCCATCTTCGTAAATCGCTTGCGTGAACTGCCCTTGCAGGCTGCGCAAATCCGCTAAACGGCTTTGCAACTTTTCTGCGGCTGACGGCTCTGTCGCAATGTCCCCCGCATTCGCATCCGCACTCCAACTCAACGCCAAACAACTGGTAACTACAAGTAATTTAACAATCCGATACATCAATAATCCCTCGGTGGTTTTGCCGCCAATACTTCGCGAGCACCATTGTGCCCTGCTGCAGATACGACACCAGAAATCTCCATTTGTTCGACAATCCGAGCTGCACGATTGTAGCCAATTCGGAACTTACGTTGAATACTCGACACCGACACCCGTCCGGCTTCCGTTACAAACGCGACGGCTTCGTCATACAGCGGGTCGGACTCACCGTCTTCGTCACCGCTCTCGCCAGGTAATAACCCTTCTTCGCCTTGATCACCACTAAGAATCTCATCCAAATACTGCGGTGCGCCGCGTTGTTTCCAATCGGCAACAACAGCGTGCACTTCATGGTCATCAACAAAGGCCCCATGCACACGCACCGGCACTCCAGAACCTGGCGGCATGTAGAGCATGTCACCCTGCCCCAATAAATGTTCTGCGCCACTTTGGTCGAGAATGGTTCGTGAATCAATTTTTGACGACACTTGGAAGGAAATCCGAGTCGGAATATTGGCCTTAATTAAACCAGTAATGACATCGACAGACGGCCGCTGTGTTGCGAGTATCAAGTGAATCCCAGCTGCACGAGCCTTCTGCGCAATGCGAGCAATCAATTCTTCAACTTTTTTACCAACAATCATCATCATGTCGGCAAGTTCATCGACGACAACAACGATATACGGCAGTTTACCTAGTTCCGGTGGACGTTGATCCATCGAATCACCGGGTTTCCAAATTGGGTCGCGCAGCGGCTCGCCAGCGGCAATTGCGTCCTCAACTTTCTGGTTGTAGCCCTTCAAGTTACGAACACCGAGCGCCGACATGAGTTTATAACGGCGTTCCATTTCACCAACACACCAACGCAAGGCATTTGCTGCGTCTTTCATGTCGGTCACGACTTCAGTCAACAAGTGTGGGATGCCATCATAGACAGATAACTCGAGCATTTTCGGGTCAATCATGATCATACGCACGTCTTCTGGCTGTGACTTATACAGCATGCTCAGAATCATGACGTTGATCCCAACCGACTTCCCTGAGCCTGTGGTCCCTGCGACCAATAAGTGCGGCATTTTTGCTAAGTCAACGGTGACCGGTTTACCCGCGATATCTTTACCTAACACCATACTTAACGGTGAACCCGATTTAGCAAAGCTTTCGCTTTCGAGAACTTCGCTCAGGCGCACAATTTCGCGGTGTTTGTTCGGCAGTTCAAGGCCAACATATGACTTGCCCGGAATCACTTCAACCACGCGCACGGCAATCGCCGACAGTGAACGGGCAATATCTTTCGACAAGTTAGAAATTTTACTGACTTTTACGCCCGGTGCTAAATCTAGTTCGAAGCGCGTGACGACCGGACCCGGCTGCACGCCTGCGACCTGAACATCGACGCCAAAATCTTTCAGTACCGATTCAACGGTGCGACTTACTTCATCGAGCTCGGCTTGGCTAATCGGATTCGTTGCACTATGGGCGCGGTCAAGTAACGCTAACGAAGGTAGCTCGCTCACCCATTTCGCATTTGAGCCTTGGTTTTGCACATTGCTGTTGCTTGGTGCGGCTTTGCTTGCCGACGGCTTCGCTGCGGCGGCAGACGATTTTGCCACAGCTGTTTTCGCTGCCGCACTCACAGGTTCTGGTTCATCGTCAAAATCTGCAAGCAAATCCGCATCGGAGAAGTTATCAAAGTCATCGCGTGTGGACAGCGATGGCAAGTCATCGAGTTCGTCAGAGAGGTGCGGTTCGCTAATTGGCAGCTCGTCCCACGGCGGCGTTTCATCATCGCTACGACGAGCTTTGGCAACAACCGGCTTTTCTTTACGTGCAAACAAACCCGTTACTTTACCCCACCAAGAGGCTTTATTCGTGGCATGTGTAAGGTCATGCTTGCCAGCGCTACTTGTCTCCTGCTTAGGTCGTGCTCGCGAGTCTCCACTGTCCGAATTCGAGCCTGCTTTCGCTGATTTCGCTGCGGCTTTCTGAGCACCTTTGGTGTGACCGTTTGAGCGCAGTGGTTTAGCCACCCAAAGTGCGCCTTGAATTGCACCGGCCCCCAATTTCTCAACCACTTGAATCCAGGATAAACCAGTAATTAAGGTAATTCCGGTAAGCACAAAGGTCAGCAGTAATAAGGTCGTACCGCCTAAATTGAAATATGGCAACATGGCCGCAGTGACCACACTGCCAACTAGACCACCAGCAGGAAAGTAATAAATATCGGCAAAATTGAGGGCAGCAATACCGGTAGCCCCCACAAGAAACATCAGAACCCCGAGGATTCGCAGCCCTAATGTTAGGTAGTCAACACTCAGCAGACGACGCGGGCGATGAAAAACAATATAGCCAAAGCCCACAACCACGAAAGGAATTGAATAGGCTAATGCGCCAAAACAAAATAATAAGATGTCGGCAAACCACGCGCCGATGACACCCGCTGTATTTTGTATCTCTTGGGTGTAGCCGGTTTGTGACCAGCTTGGATCGGCTGGATCAAAGGTCAATAAAGCCGTCAGCAGAAATATCGCCAACGCGCCGCATAGAATTAAGCCTGCTTCGAGCAGTCGCTGCAAACCAGTCATAACGCTCCAATCTTATTGTTTATTGTTATCCAATGAGAATAACACATCATTGTTCTACGCAAAGTAGAAAAGTCACTCAAATTAGCCTTTTATAACCACTTTGTTGTCTTGCTTTACAGCTTCCATAACAACGTAAGTTCGGCTTTCATTCACACCGGGCATATTCAATAGCGTCTCTCCGAGTAACTTCCGATAAGCGGCCATATCTGCCACCCTTGCTTTCAAAAGGAAATCAAAATCGCCGGAAACCAAATGACATTCGAGAATTTCATCGGTTTTTCGCGCTGCGGCGCTAAACTCAGCAAATACATCGGAAGACGTTTTGCTGAGTGTGATTTCCACGAACACCAGCAGCGGTGAGCCCAACTTATCGGGATCGATACGTGCATGATACCCTTTTATAACGCCATTTTTTTCAAGTTTACGAACTCTTTCCAAACACGGTGTCGGACTCAAGCCGACTTCACGGGCAAGTTGGACATTCGATATTCGCCCACGATCTTGCAGAATTCGCAATATTTTCCGGTCAAGTCGATCGATAGTTAGTTTAGCTTCTTCAGTCATGATTCTTCGATACTTTATGCTATGGATTATTTAAATTGTAGACGTTTATTCTTTTTTAAGCCACCAAAAAAGTCAGTAACGCCTGCAATTCTTAAGCTATACTTTGCCGCACATTTAGTTCTCTGCGGTTGAATTGGCAACGCCTCGCGGCACTAGAAAAACTGCAGCTTTTCGGCAATTTGAGGTTTTCATTATGTTAATCGGTGTACCAAAAGAAATTAAAAACCATGAGTATCGCATTGGTTTAACGCCAGCAGCCGTGCGTGAGTATATTGCTCACGGTCACCAAGTCATGGTTCAGCGCGACGGCGGTGTTGCTATCGGCTTTACCAACGAAGATTACGAAGCGGCAGGCGCTCGGATTGTCGATACACCGGAAGAAATCTTCGCTAGCGCAGATATGATTGTGAAAGTAAAAGAGCCGCAGCCAGGCGAATGTAAACAGCTGCGTGAAGGTCAAATCCTCTACACTTACTTGCACTTGGCACCCGATCCAGAGCAAACGCGCTTACTCGCAGAAGCTGGCGTTTCAGCAATCGCTTATGAAACCGTCACCGACAACCGCGGTGGTTTACCACTGTTAGCGCCTATGAGTGAAGTTGCAGGTCGCATGGCAATTCAAGCCGGCGCTCATAACCTCGAGAAAGCGCACGGTGGCAGCGGTACCCTGCTCGGTGGTGTTCCGGGTGTTGCACCAGGAAAAGTATTGGTAATCGGTGGTGGTGTCGTGGGCACTCAAGCTGCAAAAATGGCTGTTGGTTTAGGTGCTGATGTCACGATACTTGATCGTTCATTACCACGCTTACGCGAATTGGACGATATCTTCATGGGACGCGTCAAAACTGTCTATTCGACTGTTGATGCCATTGATGCCTATTCACGCGAAGCGGACTTAGTTGTCGGCGCAGTCCTGATTCCAGGCGCTGCTGCACCGAAACTATTAACCCGTGAACACATCAAAAACATGAAGCCGGGTTCAGTCCTCGTTGACGTTGCGATTGACCAAGGTGGTTGTTTCGAAACTTCAAAAGCGACGACTCACCAAGACCCAACCTACGTCGTTGACGACGTCGTGCACTATTGTGTCGCGAATATGCCAGGTGGTGTTGCTCGTACCTCGACAATCGCCTTGAATAACGCAACGTTACCGTATGGTATTGCGCTGGCAAACAAAGGGTTGGCGGCAATGGAAAGCGACGCCAACTTGCGCAATGGTCTGAACATGCATAAGGGCTACATCACCTACAAAGCGGTTCATGACGACCTTGGTAAGCAACTTGGCTTAGATTACTTAGAGCCGCTTTCAGCGATTAAGCTGTAAGGTCTGCGAGACAAACGAATAAGAGCCGGCTTTAGCCGGCTCTTTACCCTCTGCGCACAACTCCCTACAATGGGCGTTGAATTTTAGCCTCGGTACCCCCATTTTCGCGTAGGTGTACCCTTTTTTCTGTTGATAAACAGTGGAGTTTCTTTTTCATGGCTGACGCTAGACACTGCAAGCTACTTATTCTTGGTTCAGGCCCTGCCGGTTACACGGCCGCGGTTTATGCTGCTCGAGCAAACTTAAACCCAGTTCTCGTGACGGGTTTACAGCAAGGTGGTCAATTAACCACCACAACCGATGTCGAAAACTGGCCAGGTGACCCAGAAGGTTTGACCGGTCCAGATTTGATGGTACGCATGCAGCAACATGCCGAGCGCTTCAATACCGAAATCATTTTTGATCACATTAATGCTGTCAAACTAACCGAGAAGCCATTTCGCCTCAAAGGTGACAGTGGTGAGTACACCTGTGATGCTCTGATCATTGCTACAGGGGCATCAGCGAAGTATCTTGGCCTACCGTCTGAAGAAGCGTTCAAAGGTAAAGGTGTGAGCGCCTGTGCAACCTGTGACGGATTCTTCTATCGTGGGCAAAAGGTCTGTGTTGTTGGCGGTGGTAATACGGCTGTTGAAGAAGCGCTATATTTGTCTAATATCGCTGAAGAAGTTCACGTGATTCACCGCCGTGACAGCTTCCGGGCTGAGAAAATTCTTGTTGACCGTCTGATGGCTAAAGCTGAAAGCGGCAACGTTAAACTGCATTTGTATAAAACCCTCGACGAAGTACTCGGCGACAACATGGGCGTAACCGGTATTCGTATTCGCGACACCCGTAATGACGAACTCTCTGAATTAGAGCTCGCTGGTGTTTTTATCGCCATCGGTCATCAGCCAAACACACAAATGTTTGCCGGTCAGCTCGACATGGAAAACGGTTATCTGAAAGTTCATTCAGGAACCAATGGTAACGCGACCCAAACGTCTATTCCTGGCGTGTTTGCAGCAGGTGATGTGTCTGACCACATTTACCGCCAAGCGATTACCTCTGCCGGCACCGGCTGTATGGCTGCCCTTGATGCAGAGCGTTACCTTGACGCTTTAGCAGAAAAGTAGGACTGACTAAGCGGAGTAGCACACTACTCCGCTTTTTTTCGCCATGACCCACGAACGTACACCATACTTTCACATTCTCGAACGCGACCCGCTTAGTCCATTCCCCGCGGTGGAACTGGCGCACCGTGATCCCGATGGTCTGCTCGCGATTGGCGGCTGTCTCGCGCCCGAGCGCTTGATGAACGCCTACCAACACGGAATCTTTCCATGGTTTAGCCCGGGCGAACCGATTCTCTGGTGGTCTCCTTCAACTCGCGCTGTTATTCCTATTCACGGCGTTCGTGTGAATCGCTCACTGCGCAAATTTCTTGGCAATAATCCTTATTCCGTGACCATCAATCGCAGTTTTCCAGCCGTGATTCATCATTGTGCGACAACGCCGAGAGGCCCCGGTAACGGCGTTTGGATTACCCCAGAAATGCAGCGGGCATACATTCGCTTGCATCATTTGCACATCGCTCATTCAGTAGAAGTGTGGCATCAAGAACAACTCGTTGGTGGCTTATACGGTGTTCTGACGAAACAGACATTTTGCGGTGAAAGTATGTTCAGCCATGCACCAAATGCATCAAAAGTGGCATTAGTGGTCTTTTCTGAGTACCTCAAGCAAATTGGCGTGAAACAAATCGATTGCCAAATTATGAATCCGTTTTTACAGCAAATGGGGGCGGTTTCTATCGCCCGTAAAGAGTTTTTAGACCGACTCAACCGACAAGAAACGCTCGAATTTGCAGGGCAATTGCTGAAACCACAGCAATTGCTTGCAGCTAATGTTGGCAATTAACTTGAAATCGGGTTAAAATCCCCGCGCTTTAAATCAGCCAGACCAAAGAAAATACAGAGGAATTTAATGGCGAAAGAAGACAGCATTGAAATGCAAGGTACTATTTTAGAAACCTTGCCAAATACGATGTTCCGCGTCGAGCTTGAAAACGGTCACGTTGTGACTGCTCATATTTCAGGCAAAATGCGTAAGAACTATATCCGTATCCTGACTGGCGACAAAGTCACCGTCCAACTCACGCCTTATGACCTAACCAAAGGCCGTATCGTTTTCCGTTCGCGTTAATTTTTAACGCAAATGCGAAAAAACCCAGTATCGCGATTCGCGTTTCACTGGGTTTTTTTGATCATTCAATAAAAAGAGCCTAACGCAGCGTCGAACTGCACCTGCGAAGCGGCGGTTAAGTCACCGCTTCACTTGCACTGTCATAAACAAAGTCGAGGGTATTCGACTCGGTGTCGAGACGCACGCGAACGTTACCACCTTGGCTTAAACAGCCAAACAGGATTTCATTCGCTAGTGGCTTCTTCAATTGTTCCTGAATCACCCGACTCATCGGTCGTGCGCCCATCGCACGGTCGTAGCCTTTCTCAGCTATCCAGTTTAATGCAGCTTGTTCAACTTCGAGCGAAACGCCCTTCTTATCGAGCTGAGCCTGTAACTCACAGATAAATTTATCGACCACTTGCAAAATCACTTCGGTGTTGAGGTGATTAAACCAGATAATGCCGTCGAGACGATTACGGAACTCCGGCGTAAACACTTTATTAATTTCCGCCATCGCATCGAACTGATGGTCTTGCTGTTGAAAACCAATCGATTTACGCTCGGTTTCACGCACACCAGCGTTCGTGGTCATCACCAACACAACGTTACGGAAATCGGCTTTACGGCCGTTGTTGTCCGTCAGCGTGCCGTTATCCATCACCTGCAACAGGATATTGAAAATGTCACTATGGGCTTTCTCAATCTCGTCCATTAACACCACACTATACGGGTGTTTAATGACAGCATCGGTGAGCAAGCCACCCTGCTCGAAGCCGACATAGCCTGGCGGTGCGCCAATGAGTCGGCTCACTGCATGACGCTCCATGTATTCCGACATATCAAAGCGCAGTAACTCAACCCCCATGACCTTGGCTAATTGCTGCGTGACCTCAGTTTTACCAACACCGGTTGGTCCAGCAAACAAGAACGAGCCGACCGGCTTGTGTTCTGCTGCTAAACCACTACGAGACAGACGAATTGCGGAAACCAGTGAATCGATGGCCTGATCTTGGCCAAATACCACCATTTTCAGGTTACGGTCCAATTGCTTCAGCATGCTTTGATCATTGCGTGACACCGATTGCGCTGGAATCCGTGCAATACGAGAAATAATGGCTTCAATATCACTAACACCAATCGTTTTCTTCCGCTTCGATGCTGGAAGCAATCGTTGACTTGCCCCCGCCTCGTCCAGCACATCAATGGCTTTGTCCGGTAAATGGCGGTCATTGATATATTTTGCTGCCAGTTCGGCCGCGGCCCGGATGGCAGGTTGGGTGTAGCGAATACCGTGGTGCGCCTCATATTTGTCGCGAAGACCGAGTAAAATTCTCGTGGTGTCCGCCACTGAAGGCTCACTAATGTCAATTTTCTGGAAACGCCGAACGAGCGCACGATCTTTCTCAAAAATATTCTTATATTCTTGATAGGTCGTTGAGCCAATACATTTCAGTTCACCACTCGACAGTAAGGGTTTCAACAGGTTCGACGCATCCATAACACCACCAGACGCAGAGCCAGCACCGATTATCGTATGAATCTCGTCAATAAATAGAATGGCATGCGTTTGTCTGGTGATTTCTTTTAAAAGTGCTTTAAAGCGTTTCTCAAAGTCACCACGATACTTTGTGCCCGCCAATAAACCGCCCATATCAAGGCTGTAAATCACCGCATCGGCCATCACCTCTGGCACGTCGCCTTGGACAATTTTCCAAGCTAAGCCCTCAGCAATAGCGGTTTTACCAACGCCAGCTTCACCGACGAACAAAGGGTTATTCTTGCGTCGACGACAAAGCACTTGTACTGTTCGCTCGAGCTCCATGTCACGACCGATTAACGGGTCAATTTTACCGGCTTCCGCTCGCTGATTTAAATTCACACAAAAGCGCGCAAGAAAGCTCTGCTCTTCGTTATCAGAGCTCGCTTCTTGACTATCAATCGGTGCGCCTTTCTCTTCCTCGATGCGCGAGATACCATGGGAAATAAAGTTCACCACATCTAGCCGTGTCACTTCATGTTTATTCAATAAGTAAACAGCCTGTGATTCTTGCTCGCTGAAAATCGCGACTAAAACGTTGGCGCCCGTAACTTCAGAATTACCAGAAGATTGCACATGGAAAACGGCACGTTGTAATACCCGTTGAAAACCGAGTGTTGGCTGAGTTTCCCCAAGGTCGTCGTCGGGGAAGCGTGGCGTCGAACGGTCAATGTACGTGAGCAAATCACTTTTGAGCGCAGCGAAATCGATGCCACATGCGCGTAAAGCGTCTGCAGCCTCGGGATTGTCGAGCAAGGCGACAAGTAAATGTTCAACGGTCATGAGCTCATGGTGACGCTCACGTGCTAGGCGGAAGGCGTCATTCAACGAGATTTCGAGCGCTTTGTTCAGCATACTGCTCTCCTTACTTCACAAATCATACTTGCTCCATGGTACAGAGCAATGGGTGTTGGTGTTCACGTGCATACTGATTCACCTGCACCACTTTCGTTTCTGCAATTTCAGCAGAATAGACCCCGCAAACGGCCTTGCCTCGATGGTGAACTTGCAACATAACCTCCGTGGCTGCTTCTTGATCAAGACGGAAAAACCGGACGAGCACCTCAATCACAAAATCCATCGGTGTAAAGTCATCATTGTTTAACATCACCTGATACATACGTGGAGGCTGCAGTTTCAGGTCTGTTGTCTCATCTAAATGATGCTCAGGAATTGAATCGCTAAACCAAGTCATGACTTAAAAAACACCTTTATTCCTATTCACTATAGCTAGATTTTTATCACTCTGTCATTTTTTTACAGAATGATTCGTTAAAAAATTGTAATAATTTTACCAACAAACGCTTGACTATTTTTTGGTCTTATCTACATTAACAAATGGTACTGATTGTTCAGAATTTCAAGCACCCTAAATTCAAGGGTCTGAACACACTTAAAATCAGTCTGGCACCCAAACAATAATAACAGGTGCGTCCACGACCATTATAACAAAACGACAAACGCAAGAAGGAAGTAGATGTATGGCTACCGGTAAAGTCAAATGGTTCAATAACTCGAAAGGTTTTGGTTTTATTGAATCTGAGGAGCGCAGTGGTGATATCTTTGCCCACTACTCCACCATTCAAATGGAAGGATACCGTACGCTAAAAGCTGGACAAGAAGTCGACTTTGAGCTCGAAGAAGGTCCTAAAGGTTTACACGCAATCCATATCGTTCCCCACTCAGCAGATACCAAATCATAACATTTGTTGTATCTATGAGTGGTTGCAGCCGGTGTGTTTTGCACACCGGCTTTTCCATTTGGCACAACTAAAACTGTAACCCTTAATCATTCATTCCATAAAAACGACGCAATTGATCGCGCAAATTCGGCGGCGTACCAACAATCGTTAAAGTATCTGTTTGCACGTCATATTCAACTCGGCCACCAAGTAGTTTCTGTTCAAACGCAACACTCAAGCCACCACCTTGACCTTGAAATTTCATTAATGAACGCAAGCTTGCTTTGTCGGCTGGAAATGCATCTGGCATATCCAAGCCTTTTTCCTGAGCGAAGCTTTTTAATGACGGCGCACCTTGCTCAACTAAACGTTGATCCAATGACTGTAGCTGCACCTGCTCGCCCTGTTGCCACTGCTCACCGCAGTACTCATAGACTTCTTTGCGAACATCTTGTGCACGCTCTGGCTCAAGGTCAGCACCCGCAATCATGGCCTGTACCGTATTGACTAACTGCTGTGTGCTCGCTTTTGCATTGACGCGTTCAACACAACCAAGAAAATCCAAGAAGAACTCACCTGCTTTGCGACCGGTGCGGCCTTTCAAAAATGAAACGTAGTAAAGATCATCCGCTTCAGCCTGATATTCGGTCAAGTTAATACGCGCCGCCAGTTGCACTTTGCCAACATCGAGTTGCGCGGCTTTGTGCACACTCAAGTCGGGTTGCACCATAACGCCTTCGCGTACAGGTAAGTAGCCTACTAACAGAAAACGGTCGCCGCTTTCTTCATAGTCCGCTAGTAACAAAAAGCCCGCTTCACCAACTGCATAGTTGCTTAGTTGTTGCTGCAATAAACGAGCAACCTGTTGCGATAGTTCGACAAAGCTATTGGCGTCCGTCAACCAATGAGCCAGCAACTTAGGGAATTCAGGCTCAGGAATCGCCTCGCCGCGCTCACGAGCATCCGCATAGGCTGAGTCGTCAGCACTGACGAAGCTTGCGTACCCTTTGGTTGGCTTCGCTTGGTAAACCTCTGATAGTTCAGCAAGTAGCGTCACCACTTCAGGGTCGTTCTGCAAGGTTGCAGGGGAAAACCGTACGCCATAATTACCGTCTGGATCTTGATATATTTCGTGCACAATGCTGGCTGTAACCGTCAGATTCATGTCTCTCTCGCTATGCAACCTACTGATTTATGTTAAACTTAAGAAATTGTATTCTACCACGTGAATGAAGAGAGCCCCATGCCGATACTGTCGAAATACGACGAAGAGCGTCAAGAAAAACTCATCAATGAAATTTTAGATTTATTTGCCAATGACAGCTCTCCAAGTGACTTAGCTTTGATGACCTTAGGCAATGTCACTACCCACATCATTCATAACCATGTTGCTGCGGACAAACGAGAAGCAGTCGCAAGGCAGTTTGGGCAAATTCTGCTACAATCCATAGCAAACTCGAGCCAAAGTTAGTTCGCTCGCTTCCGAAAAGAATAAATACAAGAGCAGCCCATGGGAAAGTATCAGCAACGAGACCGCATCGCACGCTTGATTAGTTGGGGCCACTGGTTCACCTTTGGCAATATTTTCTTATGCTTATTAATCGGCCTTTTGTATGTGGAAAATGCGCTGCCGACCGGTTCTGCGTTGGGAAATAGTTACATTTTTATTAGTTGGCTCGGCCATTTCGCCTTCTTACCATTCGTTGCTTTTATTATTCTTTTGTTTCCTTTATGTCTAATCGTGCCATTCTCGAGGTTTCTCCGTGGCTATGCCGCAACCATTGGCACAATTGGCCTCTTTACCCTGCTTTTCGACGGCATATTCTTTCGGCAATATGGCTTCCATCTCAATACCTATTCACTCAATCAATTAGCACTCGACGCCGAAGAATGGTTTGCCGGTGGCAGCTTTCTCTTATTATCGCTCATCATACTCAGCTTTTTACTGATTTTTGCGGTTCAGCTCACCCTCGCCAACATAGCCTGGAAGCGTCTCGATTTACTACGTGATCGGTCCTTCGCAAAAGTGTTCACTGCGGTCTTTATTGCCAGTTTCCTAGCTAGCCACAGCACCCATATATGGGCAGATGCGAACTTATATTCACCGATCACACAACACGATGACTTATTTCCGTTGTCTTATCCAACCACAGCCAAATCATTGATGGCTCGTCACGGCTGGATTACCACCGAGCAATTCCAAGGGCGCCAAGACTTATTTAGCCGCGAAGCCCAGTTGCGAGTGAAGTACCCGACCGGGCCGATGCTCTGTAGTAAAGAATCTAATTCATTAAGTACAACGGTATTTGCTTTCCAACATATGGATGCGGAGACCGCCGCTAAACTCACCGCTTCGGTTCCGCAGCTCGAACGTCACCAAGGCCAGCATCTGGCTCATGTCGATAGCGCTGCGGCCATCACTACTTTGCTCTACGGCATTCCTGATTTGTACAATCAAAGTATTCACCGGCAAGGCCTCCTGCCAGCCTACCTCCGTACGATGCAGGATTTTGCAACACCTGTGCGTCTGCTTGCGTCACCTGCATTTGGCCGTGATTCTGTGCCGGCAGTCATGCAAGCGGAAACTCGCAGCTGGACCGGTGCGTTACAACCTGGGTTAAATGTCAGTGTCATCTTTGTCACGGCCGCAGATATTGACGAGGTAATCACCTACCTTGAGCAAGTTATCGAGTCCGCACAGCCGGTGATAATCACCGGCTTAACCGCCGCAACGGAAAACAGCAATACCATTCAGCCTGAAGTTTTGAATGTGCCGCTCTGGACTGCGAATATGGACGTATATCCGCGTCAATTAACGACCCTTGAAGATATTATTCCAACTGTGCTCACTGCGTACATGTCTTGCGCTGAGCAGTTTCGAAATTTCACCAACGGCATTTCTCTGACCCAACCGACTCGAGAATTTCCACGCGTCTACACTGTGCGCCCTTATTTCTATATATTTGAACAACAGCAAACGACTATCATCGATGCCAATGGCGACATGTTATTGTTTAATCAAGCTGGTGAATTAGTCCCTGGTGCCGTTCCACCGACTCCGGTGTTTATTCAAAGCTTACGTGAGTTGCAGCGTTTCGCTGATCAATAGCTCTACGGCTGATTAGGAATTGATTAAAAAGACGGCAGTTATTCGGCTAATCTGTTATTGCAGCTTGCGATTTGTGTTGAAAGCAGTAAGATACAGCGCACGGTCGGCGTGTGGCGCAGCTTGGTAGCGCACTGTCATGGGGTGTCAGGGGTCGCTGGTTCAAATCCAGTCACGCCGACCAACAAATTCAAAAAAAGGGTTAAAGCGCAGGCTTTAACCCTTTTTTATGATTTAAATTCACTTTAATCTACTTTTTCACCAATATGCTCAGCGAGAAAATCGAGCATTCGTTGCCAACGTTCAACATTGTTCTCTGGTTTATAGAAACCGTGCCCTTCCGTTTCCTTGATGAGCTCCGAATAGGGTAGCTCATGCCGTTCAAGCTCTGCCTTGAAATGGTGTAGGTGTTCAATTGGCGCCCGCATATCACGGCCACCGTGCACTAGCATCACTGGTCGTGTTAATCGTTGCGCCTGATGTTTGGGTGATTGAGCGCGCAATGCGGCAGTGTCCGTCCCTAACACGCGACGCAGATAAGCCATACCAAAATCACTTTGTGGTAAATCGCCACTAGTAAACATGAGTTCTAAATCGTAGAACCCAGAAAATCCGATGGCACATTGATATAACTCGGGATACTCGATGGCCGACATAACAGCCGCGTAACCACCAAATGACGCTCCGGAAATACACACACGATCCGGATCGATCAGTTTTTCGTTGGCGAGATGTGTCACACCATCGGCAATATCTGCAATAATCCGGCGTCCCCATTGCTGCAGACCCGCTCGCTCGAAGGCTAGTCCGAAGCCACTCGAACCGCGAAAGTTGGGTTGCAGCACTGCGTAACCATGGTCTGCGAGAAGTTTCGCTTCCAGATTAATAATACCCATTGAATCACGCATTCCGAGCGGTCCACCATGGGGGATCACCACTAACGGGATGTCGCCCGACTTAACATTATTCGGTAGTGTCAGAAGCGCCAGAATGTCGGTACCATCTCGCGCTGTATAGCGAATTGTTTTGGTATGTGGCAGTTCCACACCTTGTAGCCAAGGTCGGCTTTGCGCCAGTAGTTCGAGTTCGTTTGATTCCCGATTGAATAAGTAGAACTGACGGGATTCATTCGCCGATTGCACCGTCAGAATTTGCAACTGATTATCGGCC
Organism: Gammaproteobacteria bacterium; assembly: GCA_023380515.1. Next base: position 35,647 of record JAMCRH010000170.1, read on the forward strand.
GTCGCTGAATGGATATGGGCCTGCTGCTTGGGGAACGTCGCAAAGACTCGTAAAAGGCTTTCCGCTTCACCCTCTTGAGTGCCGTCAGCAAAAAATACATGTTCTATTTCTTCTAGCTCAAAACTTGCGCCAATAACTTCGCTTGGACGTCCCTGGCGAAAACTAAACAGCGGCTCCACATCAACTTGTGGGTGTGCGAGCATTAAAGTTTCTTCATTCGTCTCAAAATTATATCGTGCAATACTAAAGGTATCTGTAGTGTTGGCCGAGAGCCCGACGACTTCGTTACCGTCATGAGTAAATGCAAGCGGAATAAAACCGCCCTCCAGCTCGTCAACTTCGCTAATTTTCACCCAAGGTGCGCGAGCATTAGCACGGTACAGCATGACCACAAGATTAGGGTTCTCAGTTGAAACACCCCGTGCAAGCCGCACTGTCCCAGTTTGGTCGGTTAATAGTTGAACTTGCGACCCACGATAGCTGCGTACCGGAATCCGCCCCTCGCTACGTTTGCGACCGCTATCGACTCGCATCCGATATAAATCAAGGAAGGGTTGGGTTTCACGCATACTAAACTGAGAAATAAGGACTTCACCATTATGGTTCGGCAAGATATCAACGAGCTCAGCAAACACAAAGTTGCCATCACGTGAGCGAGGTCCAGTCAGGATGACACGTCGAGAACCATCCGCATCCATCGCGATCAATTCACCGGTTGCAATGGGTTGCTCAAGTGCGCCAATTTCTCGCGCGGTGGTCATTAATAGACGATTACTCGTAACCCAGTGAAAGGCACTGACCGACTCATTACCACGTAATTGCGTAACCGAAAGCACCGCACGCGACTGCACATCGAGCACGGTAAGTCGTATCACTCCTTCGTCATCTCGGCTCGTAGCCGCGAGGTAATCACCTTGGGGAGAGATCTTAATGTCAATGAATTGTACCGGCCGAGCGTAATCAGCTAAGCTCAATCCACTGTTTGTATTGGCGTATCCCACCACGCTAAAAAACCCGAGCAGCAATACTCCGACTTTTAGCATCAGTCCTTTCATGTCGTTAAATTACCTTGTCGTCCGCGCTAAACAACAAATGGCTAAAACCACCATTTCAGCACTCATCGTCCATGACGATCATTGAATTTAATTCGTCTTAGTCCCCTATTATCCCACGAATAAACTCTTCGACAATCAAATCAATGTAAGCAGATGTTACATTCAAATGAGTCACTAGACGCATGCGCGCTGCACTTGAAAGCATGATCCCTTTCTGACGACAGTGTGCAGCGGTTTTTTGTGCTAATACCGGATCCGTAAATTGCACGTACACCATATTAGTAACTGCGGGCTCTACTTGTACCTGCTCAATGCCATGCGCGACTAGTTGTGCCTTCAGTTTAGTTGCTAACAACACGGCATTGTCATGATCAACTTGTAAACGCTGAATATGATGGTCTATCGCATAATCTATCGCTGCCGCAACAAATCCCGCCTGACGCATTCCACCACCTAGCATCTTGCGCCAACGGCGTGCTTTTGCAATCGTCTCACGGTCGGCCGCTAATACGGAACCAATGGGTGCGCCTAGCCCTTTCGAAAAACACACCGAAACGCTATCAAACCCATCTGTGAGTGTCTCTAAACTGGCACCGCTGGCAATATGCGCATTAAACAGGCGCGCTCCATCAAGGTGTAATTTCAACCCGTGATGCTGAGTAAAGTCGCGCGCAGCATCTAAGAACTTCGTCGGCATCACCTTCCCCGTATGCGTGTTTTCGAGGGCAAGTAGTCGTGTAACTGGAAAATGCGGGTCATTGGGTTTCACTTTCTTTGCCAGAACCTCGAGGTCGAGTGTTCCATCAGCCTGCACAGCAACGGTTTGCGGGACAATCCCCCCAAGCACTGCGGCGCCACCAGCTTCGTAGCGATAGGTATGGTATTCCTCACCGACCAAATACTCTTCACCGCGTTGACACTGACTGAGTAGTGCGAGCAGATTACTTTGGGTGCCACTGGTGCATAGCAACGCAGACTCTTTATTCAGCATGCGCGCTACACGAGCTTCCAATGCGTTGACCGTTTCATCTTCACCGTACACATCATCACCAACGTTGGCATTTGCCATATACTCGCGCATTGCTGCACTTGGTAACGTGACTGTATCACTGCGTAAATCAATTGTTTTCATAGGCTTCTCGTTAGCAAAAAGGCAGCGCGAACGCTGCCTTTATCATTCTGATGCGTACTATTACCAAATTTTAATCCGCACGTCTTCATCCCGATACATCGGATCACCCGGTTGCACGTCAAACGCTTGGTAAAACTCAGGCATGTTCGATAATGGCCCTAACACCCGATACTTCCCGGGAGAGTGCGGACCTACCACAACTTGTCGACGCAAAGCTTCATCCCGGAATTTAATCCGCCAAATCTGGCCCCAGCCGATAAAGAATCGTTGTTCAGGGGTGAAACCGTCAATGGTTTCACCGCCACTATCACCAAGAGAATTTAAATACCCGCGCAATGCCACATTCAAGCCGCCCAAGTCAGCAATATTCTCACCTAAGCTGAGTGCGCCCTGTAGATACAAATCATCAATTGGGTTAAAGGCACTAAACTGGTCGATCATTAAGGCAGCACGCTCACGGAATTGCGTCTCATCGTCTGGGCTCCACCAATCGCGTAAGTTACCTTCGCCATCCGAACGCCGCCCTTGGTCGTCAAAACCATGGGTGATTTCGTGGCCAATCACGGCACCAATTGCGCCATAGTTAATTGCATCGTCGGCTGCGACATTAAAAAATGGTGGTTGTAGAATTGCCGCTGGGAAAACGATTTCGTTCATCGTTGAACGGTAATAGGCGTTGACCGTTTGTGGCGTCATTCCCCAGTCATACGGGTCGACTTCCTGGCCGAGTCGGCTAATCATGCGGTCATACTCGCACTCAGCTGAGCGGCGCAAGTTACCAAAAAGGTCGTCTGCGGCAATCGTCAAGCAATCATAATCGCGCCATTTTTCTGGAAAACCAATTTTTGTAGTAAACGTCGCTAACTTAGCATGCGCTTCCAGTTTTGTTTCGTCGGTCATCCACTCTAAGTCGTCAATTGCTTCTGCGAAGGCAGCAAGAATGTTATCGACCATGACTGCCATGCGTTCCTGTGCTTCTGGTTGGAAATGTCGATTGACATACTCTTGCCCCACCATAAAGCCAAGCGTACTTTCTACTGTGCTTACAGCGCGACGTTCCCGAGAGCGTTCTTCCTCCAGCCCCTGTAAAACTCGCCCATAAAAATCAAAACTTAACGCAGCAAAGTCACGACTCAGAATATTGGCGCTGTTACGCAAAACATGGAATTGCAGGTACGCTTGCCAGTCCGCCATTGAGAACTGCTGATATAAATCGGCAAATGCAGTGAGATAATCCGGCTGCCGCACAACAACTTCATTAATATCCAAACCGGCTGCTGCAAACATCGTCGCCCAATCAAAACCCGGCGCCTCTTCGGCTAATTCAGTTAAGGTCATTTTGTTATACGACGCCAGCCGGTCTCGGTTCTGAATACGAGTCCAGTGATGGCGTGCTAAAGCAGTCTCAATGTTAATGATCGACGTTGCCTTTGCCTCGGCGTCGTCCCAGCCCGCCAATTGCCATAACTCTTCAATGAAGCTTTGATACGCTGCACGCAGTTCTTGATTGCGGGCATCGCTTGCCAAGTAATACTCGCGATCAGGTAAACCTAAACCTGACTGACTAATGGCCGTTATATGTTGGTCAGACTGCATTTGATCTTGGCCGACGCTCACATTAAACGGTGTACCAGCGCGATAACGTTGTTGTTGCCCCCAATAGGTTGCAAGATCAGCATGTGACTCCAGCGCTTGAATCCGAGCGAAGTCTTCAGCGAGTGGGTTGATGCCGCGTGCCTCGATCGTGTCTTCATCCATAAACGAACGATAGAGATCGCGAATCTTCTGCACGTCTGAACCTTGCTCGGCCGTCGTCGAGGCAAACTCCTGAACAATTTCGAGGACATGCGCTTCAGCTTGTTCACGAAGCTCATCAAAACTGCCCCAGCGCGCCCGATCAGCTGGGATTTGGGTATTCTCTAACCAACCACCGTTGACATAACGAAAGAAATTCTCCCGAGGGCTTACACTTGTATCCATGTTGTTTATCTCAACCCCTGAGCGCAGCGCTTGCTGCTCTGCGGTACTGCTCATTTGCGCAGCAGTGTGTTGGGTTGCTGACGAGCCATTCGTCGGAGTCTCCCCGTCAGTGCAGCCGGTTACACCAAGCGCTAGCGCAACACTTGCTGCAATCATGGTTACTTTATTCATGAACGTTCTCTTCCTGTTGATTATTTATTCAATTTCAAATATCTGAAATCTTTGCTAACAGCAGTCTCAGCGAAGTCGAAACAAACTGTCGAGTCTTTGGCGGTCAACGGGTACGGATATGCGACTAATGCAGCACCTTTGTTCATTGTCCGAGCAATGAACATTAATACCGCGGTAACTATGGCGGTAACTATGGCGATAACTAGGGCGATAACTAGGGCGATAACTAGGGCCGCGAATACGCCGGAAACTCGTGAATTTGAATATCGTAGTCTTGTAACAAGGCTCGGGAATTAAAATACAGCGTTAGAGACAGCATCCGGGTGCTGCCATCGCTAGCACCAGTTTGTCCGACATAGGTATAGTTGTACCAAAGTGCGTCACCGGTCTGCCCTTGGGAGGAAGGTGTCCCCCACCAGCGTTGAATGTCTTGGATTTGTGTTTGATCAATCTGCAGTACCCGTTCGACATTGTCATAGGTTATTTCTGCAAGTGGCATTACTCGCTGCGAGCTTTGGCTTTGACCTCCGGGCGTGTTGTCCGTGCTAGCACAGGCGCTCAAAAGCAGAACTGCGAAAATAGCTAGTATTGTCAGTTGTTTCATCTAGAACTCCTTGCTTGCAAATGTTAGTCGTGCGCCAGCAAAGCTCGCAACGGGGTTTTACAATCCTGCTGGTACACTTGGTCACCTGCAGCAACTTGCCATTCTTCAAAGTGGCCCGCATTCACTTCTAAAGCCATTCGAAATACTTGCGTCGCTGGGTAATTGCGACAACGCCCAGGAAAAATACTACGACACGGTTCCATTGTCAGAATCTCATTAATCACGCCTTCTTTATCGATGTAGGCAATATCCAATGGAATTAACGTCTTGTACATCCAGAACGCGCGTAAGCCATCGTTCGGATAGACAAATAACATACCCGCATTAGTGGGCAGCGACTTGCGCTCCATCAACCCCCGCGCTCGGGTGTCGGCATTGAGCGCTAACTCAACCGTGAGCTGCACGTTCTCGCTGCCAATCAAACACACCTGCAGTGTGTCAAGTCCTGACTCAGCCGTCGCTGTTGCCACTGAATCTGTAGCGTGCGCGGTTGTACTCAACAGCGATGATACGCAAATTACTAGACCGCAACTAAACAGTGACAAACGAGAGTTTAGCCATTGCCGGTGCCTAATCATTGCTTGGGTATTCATTTTCGTCTCCATCACCCGCAACGTATCCCTGTATCAAGTGCTGCCAATCCGCAGAGTTAAAATAGAATGGTTTCGCCTGAGCGGCGAACTTTTGTTGTTCTTTCTCCAATGAACGATGCAAGCGCTCTAAATTCTGCACTTGCCAGCGCCCAGGGGAACGAAATTCACAACGGTCAAAATCTATGACCCATACTTTGTCGCAGCGTTCAGCCCGTTGCAATAAGATATTGTGGCAATTCAAATCACTGTGGTACACACCGGTTTGATGAAATCGAGCGATTGTGGCACCGATACGATGCCATTGTTCTGCTGGCAGAGTTTGCTCTTGTAAGCACTGGAAAAGATCCTGACTATGCGGAATCCGCTCAATCAGAATATCAGCTTGGTAAGTCAATCCTCGCTTCTTCTGATAAGCAGCGATCGGCTTCGGCACCGGTAAACCTAAATGGTACATTCGCCACAACAATTCGAGCTCCTGAAAACTACGCGTTTTCATGACTCCCGTGTAGAAAAACAGGTCGCGTAATAATTTCCCCGGCAAACCACCCCGATAATAATGCCGTAACACCCACTCCTGTTCACCACAACGCACGAAATAAACCGTATTGCGGCCTTTCGATTGCCCAGTAATGGCTTGTTGTTCTCGCCAGAAGTTTGCCGAGAACCATGCTCGTAATTCAGTGTGGTCACTGACATTTGCATCTGCATCAGGGGTCACCAAGAAACGCTCGCCAGCCTGCCCCCGACGTTGAATTAAATTGTTCTGGTTATTCATCTCCGCTGCGCTCCAGAAAGTCGTCAATCAAATCAAGATAGCGATCCGTTGCACCTTCATGCTGAGCAAACAAACTTTGTGCATGTGCGGTTTTTAGCTGGGCATTTTCATCGTCCAACAGTCTCTCTAAGACAAGGTCTAACTGGTCGTCTGCCGTCACCCAATTCACTGCTTCTAAGCTATCAAGCTGGTCATACACCTCTTGGAAATTAAATACATGGGTTCCAGAAACGATCGGCACAGCTAACGCAAGCGGCTCAAGCGGGTTATGCCCACCGCGGGTTATCAAACTACCCCCGACAAAAGCGACATTAGCGACTCCGTACCAAAGCATTAATTCACCCATCGTGTCAGCCAGTAATACCTGAGTTGTTGGTAGAACAGGTACACCGGCACTGCGGCGAACATATTTGAACCCACGCTGTTCCACCAGCTCGGCCACCGCCTGAAACCGCTCTTGATGACGCGGAACAAGAATGAACAACGCAGTTGGATGCTGCTTTAAAACACTCGTAAAGGCTTTGAGCAATTGTACTTCCTCGCCCTCATGCGTACTGCCGGCAGTGATAATCGGCCGTTCGCCAAACAGCGCCTTATAATCTTTAATCTCGTTTCTTAGTTTCTCCGAGCAGCTGATATCAAATTTCAGGTTACCGACGACATCGACCTTATCTGCCGGCACACCAATACGCTGAAAACGTTGTGCCGCACTCTCCGTTTGCGCACCGCAAAAATCTAGCGCTCCCCATACTTGTTTAAACAACCAATCCAAGCGCACATAACCGCGCATCGATTGTTCTGACATCCTGCCATTAACCAATACAATAGGGGTCTTGCGACGGCGACACTGGTGCACTAAGTTTGGCCATAACTCCGTTTCCAAGACAACAATCGAAAGGGGCTTGGCCTGGTTGAGAAAACGACTTACTGCGGTCGGCGTATCAATTGGCAAATAACAATGAAAAGCGCGTGCAGCAAACGTTTTTTCTATTAATTCGGAAGCCGTCGGGGTCATGCTTGTAATGATGACTGGTGTATGCGGGTGGCGTTGTATAAAACGTTGGATCATTGCTCGTGCTGCCAAAAACTCACCAACTGAAACACAGTGAAAAACGACACCGCCGCAATACCTATCAGGAATCTTGTGTTTACCAAAACGCTCATCTAAACGCGCACGGTAGGCAGGGTTGCGTCGTCCCTGTCGCCAGAAATAAAGTAGAATCAACGGAGTAAACAAGTAGAGTAAGCCGCTATACAGTGCCAAGCTCCATCGGGTAAATTGCGGCTGTGCTGTTGCGCTCGTATTTTCTGTCATGAACCCATTCCTTCGAAAAACTGCGCTTATCTTGCCAGAATTTAACAATCCATGCGAAACCATAAACGAAAAAGTCTTGGAATTTATTTCACAGGCGCTGCGCAACAGATTATAGTTTGTGGAGTTTTCTAAGGATCGTAGACAAAAAGATGGAAGTTCCAAACAAAAAGCGCCAACTTGACGTATTTAAACATCTTCGCATCACTGCCATTGGTGGTGGCCACGGGCTTGGGCGCTTGATGTCCACCCTTGCATTTATGAAGCGTCGCTTAGTTGGTGTGGTCGCCACCACGGACAACGGCGGCTCAACCGGTAAACTGCGCGCTGCCAACCATTGCATTGCTTGGGGTGATATCCGTAATTGCATGTCGCAAATTGCTGACCAGCCACTGGCTGCTGAGGTTTTAAACTATCGCTTTGCAGAAGGCTCAGACCTTGACGGTCATAGCCTTGGCAACCTTTTACTGTACTGTCTTGACGAACTTTCTGCACGTCCTCTCGACGGTATCGAATTGCTCAGTCGGTTATTAAAAGTACCGAATCGCATTCTGCCCATGTCAGAAACGCCAACCGACTTAGTTGCAGAGATCAGCCCCGACTTGACCTGTTTTGGTGAGCTGTATGTCGATCGTTTAATTTCAATGCCGCAACGTATGAGCCTTTCGCCTGCGGTACAAGCAACCCCGGAAGTCCTCATCCATATTCAACAGAGTGACTATATTATTTTAGGGCCCGGTAGTTTTCTAACGTCCGTACTACCACCTCTATTGGTCGCTGAAATAACGCAAGCAATCGCGAATTCTCCTGCAAAAGTCATTTTTATTGATAATCTCGTTGCTGAGCCAAGCCCTGCCGGTCAATTACCACTCGCCGCTCGATTGCAATGGCTCGAAAAGCAATTAGGTTACCAACTGATCGACATAGTGATTAGCCCGCAGGAAAGGAATCTTGATTTAGGATTACCTGTAGTGAACGGCGTAACAGCAGATCCTCAACTTGCGCATCGTCATCATAGTGAGAGCTTATTGAACGCTGTTCGCCAAGCCATTGATTATTTATCGACGCAATCCACACCCTGCCGAATTTCGGAGAGCATGTAATTATGAAAACAACGATAAGCTTAGTCGCGCTCGCGATTGTCGCTAGCATCAGTACTAGCGCAGCGACCGTCAGCGCCAGCGAAACAGTGCCGACATGGCCTGCTGCGACCTATCAGCAAACCCCGACCATCGAACAAGTACTTGGCTACCCCGCGGGCACGCGCGTCTCCTCACCTGAACAAATTAGTCGTTACTTCGAAGCGCTGGCACAAGCGCATCCTGACCAAGTTAAACTCGTTCCCTATGGTGAAACTTGGCAAGGTCGTCCCCTCTTTTACGCAGTCATCGGCAGCAAAGAGAACATTGCACGGTTAGACGAAATTGAAGCAGGCATGCGTTCTTTGGCAGACCCGCGCACACTCAATGAACGCCAAGCTCAGCAGCTAATGAATAATTTGCCGGCCAGCGTCTGGATAGCAAACAGTGTGCATGGCAATGAAATATCGCCGGCAGAAGCATCCATGGTCACCGCCTTTCATTTATTGAGTTCAGCTGATGAACGCACACAAAGCATGCTCAATAACACCTTGGTTTATCTCGACCCATTACAAAACCCAGACGGTCGCGCCCGTTTTGTCAGTCGCTTTTATGCCACAATAGGGCTTGAACCTTCAGATGATCGCATATCTGCAGAGCATAATGAGCCATGGCCGAATGGTCGCACCAATCACTACTTGTTCGACATGAACCGCGATTGGTTAGCGTTGACGCAACCTGAAACTCGTGGTCGGATTGCGGCTCATCTACAAACCTTTCCGCTAATTTTTGTCGATTCCCACGAAATGGGTGGCGACCTGCCGTATTACTTTACGCCCGAAGCACACCCATTTAATCCGTTCATCACCAGCGAGCAGCGTGAAGGCCTCAACTGGGTTGGCGAACATAACGCGACGCTCTTTGACCAATTTGGTTATGACTATTTTACCCGCGAAATCTTCGATGCTTTTTACCCGGGCTATGGCGCCAGTTGGCCGCTCTATCAAGGCAGTTTAGCCATGACCTATGAAATGGGTTCAGCGCGCGGGCATCACTTCCGTACCCGCGAAGGTGAAATCCTAACCTATGCAGATGGCGTTCAACAAAACTTCGTCGCGTTTATGGCCACCATCGAAACCGCTTCAGAGCGCCGTCGCGAGTTGCTGAACCGTTTCTATCAGTATCGTCAAAGTGGCATTGAAAAAGGCAGTCGTGGCGATGTTCGCAGCTATATTTTCCCCAATCAACGAGACATCGCGGGTAATCGCAAACTAGCCGCGCTATTGAGCGAACAAGGCATTGAAGTGGGTCAAGCGCAAGCCAACTTCCGCGCCTGTGGTAACCAGTATGCCGAAGGTGCATATATCGTTCAGGCTGCACAGCCAACTTACCATCTTATCCGCACCCTCCTCGACCAACATGTACCCATGGATGCTGATTTCATCAAAGAGCAGGAGCGTTTGCGCGCGAATAATCTGCCTGATCAAATCTATGATGTCACCGCCTGGTCATTACCATTAATGTTCAACGTTGAGATGGATATCTGTAATCAACAACCACGTGTAGCCGTTAACGAAGTTTCCAGCGACCGTATTGTCGCTGGTAAAGTTAACAATGCCGATGCCGCGTTCGGTTTTGCAGTGGCTTGGGGCGACATGAATAGCGGCCGTTTACTGACTGCCGCATTACGTGAAGGTTTATTAGTACGCAGTTCAGACCTGAGCTTTAAACATGCCAAGGGCACCACTTACCCGGCCGGTAGTTTAATTATTCCACGTGCCGGCAATCCAGAAAACCTGAATGAAATTCTGACACGAATTGCGACCGACAGCGGCGCCCACGTTGACGGCCTTGATAAAAGTTGGATGCAAGATGGTCCAAACGTTGGTTCTGCTAACGTGCAACGGATGTTCGCACCGAATATCGCGATGGCGTGGGACGTACCGACTAACGTACTCAGTGCTGGTAGTACACGCTTTATCATCGAGCGCGAGTTTAATTACCCGGTAACGGCGATTCGCCCTGATCGTCTGAGCTGGGAAGATCTCAGTCGTTACAATGTGATTATTTTACCCGCTACAGCCGGCGGCAATTATGAGCAATTCCTCGGTAATCAAGGTCGTGAGAACCTACGCCAATGGATTCAGCGCGGCGGTGTCTTAATTACTTTAGGAAACGCAACTCGCTTCGCAATCTCTGGCGGTCAACCATTACTCAACAGTGCGCTTGAGAAAAAAGCCCAACTCGACGACGTTGCTGCAAAACCAGCAGGGAGTCGCGTCAGCGGTGCGATTATTTCCGGCCATGACGATCACTTGCGCTATCTTCGCGATCCTGACGCGGGTCCAGATTGGGTATCAGGCGTTATTACCCGTGCCGAAGTCGATCAAGAGCATTGGCTGACTGCGGGTATTCATACACAACTGCACACCATGTTCATCGGTAGCGATATCTATACACCACTGCGGATTAATGATGGCCGTAATGTGGTGAATTATGCTAGTAAAGACAATGTCTTAGCCAGTGGCTTTATGTGGCCAGAGAACCATGAACAAATCGCTCATAAACCCTTGGTCATGGTGCAAAATCATGGCCGCGGTATGGTCATTAGCTTTACTCAAGAGCCAAATTTCCGTGCCTACTTAGATGGTCAACAGGTGCTGTTGATGAATGCGATTTTCCGTGCGGCTGCGCACGCACGACCGCTTCGATAAGAGGATTTTTGCAATGAGATTTACCACGGAGTGCGCCCTTTCGGGCGCCCTACTTACGCTAACTGCGCCGGCACTCTTGTTCGCGGGCGCGGTCAATGCGAATACAGAAAACAACAACCCTCAACCCGGCTTTCAGGCCAGCGATTATTACCAGTTAGTCTCTGTCAGTGACTTACAAATTAGTGAAGACGGCCGTACTATCGCATTCGTGAAAACCCAAGTCGGTGACGACAAACGCAGCCGTAACAGCTCGATATGGTTAAGTCGCGACGGCGCCGAGCCGATCCAATTTAGTCGCAGTAACAGTGACTTTGCACCGCGCCTGAGCCCTGACGGTCAACGCTTAGTGTTTTTATCAGGACGCGACAATGGTACCGCCCTGTACTCGCTCTCTGTAAACGGTGGTGAAGCACAAGAGTTAGTGCGCTTAGAGCAAGGCAGCTTGCAAAGTGCGCAATGGCATCCAAATCAGACCGAGTTACTGTTAACAATTTCACTCGACCCAAGTATTACTGAGCCACTTAAAAAAGCTGACAACCAAGACGACAAACCCGACGTCACAGTGATTACCGATGCTGTGTACAAGCGTCAAGGTGGTTATTTGTCGAGCAATCGCAGTGGGCTATGGACCTACAACCTTGTGGAAGAAACCCTCACATCCCTTACTGGTGATAGTGAGTGGCACGAGGGCAGCGCTAGCTATTCGCCTAATGGAGCTTGTATCGCCTTTGCCAGCAACCGTCACCCACAAGCGCGCGAAGGCTATTTCTCCTCATCGATTTTCGTTCGTTGTGGCGATGAAGAACGGGAATTAGCAACGCCACAAGGCCATTCGTCCTCGCCAGTGTGGACCGGTAACCAAAGCATTGCTTATGTTTACCGTGAAAGTAATTATGCGGCACCGTCACTGCAACTGTATGACCTACGCAATGACAGCTATCGCGAACTAGCCGGACAAATGGATCATAGCCCAAATGATTTACAAGCGGCGCTGGGTTCACTTTGGTTTACCGCTGATGACCGCGGCAGCCGCCCACTTTTCCGTGTCGATCTCGATCTCGGTGGTTATCAGCTTATCGCTGGTCAAGGTCAATCGTTGAGTTCCGTTAGCTTTGCTCAAACCGGTGCAATTGCATGGATTAGCGAAGATGAAGTCACTCCAGGCCAAGTCATGCGTGCGCACTCCATTGCGAGCCTGCGTGACCGTGAAGTTGCGCTGATCGCACAGTTTAATCGCGACTACTTAGACTCAACGCAACGTCAACGCTATGAAGTATTTACCACCGAAAACGAACGTGGTGACCGCTTAGACGTGTTCTTCCTGCCGCCTTTAAATCGTGAAGAAGGTAAGCAATACCCGGTGGTTCTGAATATTAAGGGTGGTCCCGGTGGCATGTGGGGACATCAATGGTTCCCAGAAATGCAACTCCTGAGTGCTCGTGGTTATGCGGTCGTGTTTGTCAATTATCGCGGTAGCTCAGGCTATGGCCATGACCACGCCAGTCAAGTGCGTTTAGATTACGGCGGTGCTGACTACCGTGACAATATTTTTGCCCTCGATGCCGCACTCGACCGCTATAACTGGCTCGACCCTGATCGCCAGTTTATCACCGGCGGCAGTCACGGCGGTTTTCTAACCAATTGGGCGACGACTCAAACCGATCGGTTCCGCGCTGCCGTGACTCAGCGCAGTGTCAGTAACTGGATTTCTGAAGCGGGTACTCAAGCATTTCCACCGTTGTCGATGATTGAAGAATTTGGCGGCAGTATTTGGCAGAATTACGACTATTATTGGGGTCGCTCACCACTCAAGTATGCCGATCGCGTTTCCACACCGACCTTAATTATCCATAGTAATCATGACCACATCACGCCCATTGGCCAAGGTGAAGAATGGTTCTATGCATTAAAGGCAAACCGAGTGCCAGTGGAACTTGCAGTCTATGACCGTGAGGGGCACGGACTGAGTCGCGGTGGTCGCCCGATAAATCTTGTTGATCGCCTCGAACGCATTGTTGAATGGTTTGACCGCCACCAATAATTGACTGGCACAAACGAATCAAAAAGCGCGCGGTACATCACCACGCGCTTTTATTTTTCTGCGACGCAATAACGATTGCGGCCCGTTTGTTTGGCCTGATACATAGCTAAGTCCGCATGATTTAATAGGTCTTTGTAATTTTCCGCATGACGTGGATAGAGTGCCACGCCAACCGAAGCGCCGACGGTAACCAATATATCGTTCAATCGAAACGGCTGTTGTAACTTGGTTACTAAGGCCGCCGCCAGTTCTAACGCTCGGCTTTCAACGTCCTTACCCTGCAGCACAATCACAAACTCATCACCGCCTAACCGCGCAACCATGTCATTCTTACGTACTAACCCCAACAATCGCTGGGCGACCAGTTTTAATAAAATATCACCCACTTGGTGACCATGGCTGTCGTTCACCGGTTTGAAGTTGTCAAGATCCATAAAAATGAGTGCTAGCTCGACCTCATCGGCCTTTGCTTTGGCAACCGCAGCTTCAAGTGTCTGCAAAAGCCCCTCGCGATTTGCTAAACCGGTTAAGCCGTCGGTAATTACTTTGCGTTTAATCCGATTTTCCGAATCTTTTTGTTCGGTAATATCATTAAAGATATGAATGAGCTGAGTGACCTTGTTATTCGCATCGCGAATGGTACTGATTGTTTGCAGCGCCGGAATTGCTCTGCCGTCGGATGCTCGATACCACAACTCACCTTGCCACACGTCATTCGTTGTTAAGGTCCGAATGATTCTGCGCTCAAGCTGTTGTGAAATCTTATCCATAACCATGAGCTTTTTCAGGTTTTGGTTGACAAGAGCGTGCACACTGACATCAAGGAGGTGGGCAAATGCCCGGTTCACTTGCAGAATATTCAACTCTGCGTCGGTAATCACAATCGCCTCATGGGTGTTCTCAAAAACCTGACCAGCTAGTTTTAATTGTTGATTCTTAATCACTAATTGGTCCGCTGAACGAGTCAATTCATTAAGAATAGGGCTAATGGTGCGGCGAACCGCGAACGTTCCGAGAATGATCGCAATCAGAATCGCTGCAAACACGGCTAACACACTTTGGTAGAGTGACCGATACAACTCGTAACTTGGAACCGACACAACCATTTTCCAGCTCTCGTCAGCGAGCGGCACGACAAACAACGAGTGCTCCTCGCTCCCCCAATTGATCACAGAACTAGACACGCCTGAGCGCAAAATTTGGCGGTCAAAAGGTAATTCTGAATCTCGGTTCACGATAACGTCATTACGCTGCCCTTCGCGGTTGACGTAAGCCAAGTGAAAGTTATGTGTCTGCCCACTATTCACAAAATATAACGCCATGTGTTCGCCAAAACGATTCATTTCAGCGGCCACCTTAGCCAATGATTCGGCAGAAAAGAATAACAAGTCAGTGCCAATTCCTTCACCGGAACTAGCTTCAATTATGGAAGGCACAGAAATAAGTAACTGTTCGGGCGATAACTGTTGTCCAGTGTGCAAAAAAATAAAGTCTAAATGTTCGCGAGAAACCCTCAAGAGCTGTTCGTTAAATTGGTCACCTAGCTTTTCGCTGCTGGTAAAGTAGTGCTCTGCAACAATCTGGCCATCGCGACCGAAACGAACCAGTGCGATTAAATCAGCAGAGGCTTTTCCTGCTTCCGCTAATCGCGGTTGGGTAAAGGCTTGTATTTCGTCTAATGATCGCTGTTCTTGAATATAAGCTTCAAGTTGCACACGAATTTCACTGCGGGATGAGACTTGCTGGCCAATATCCTGATATCGTCGAACTTCGGCACTAATCGCTTGAGCTTGAGCGTCTGCGTACGCATGATTAAGGTCGGTAATATACGTCTGAATTTGGTGATAGAACGGCGCCAATGTTGCTAAACTAGCAACAACGCCAATGACAAGCATGCCGATAACGGCTCGTCGGAGTAATAGATTTTGGTAATGTTTGAACGCCTGCCGTGGCATACATTCACCTCAATGTTGAGCGCGCAAACTACCTACTCCACAAAATCAATCTGCGCCAATTCGACTTGCGACCGCCCCTCTTTGATCTTTATATTTTGCATCGGCGCGACGACTATACGGCCTTTGGCACGGTTCGCTCAGGGTTTCAAAGCTAAGGGCTCCAATTTTCATTAATGGCCGCAAAGCTAACGGTAATTTACCACTATTATAGAACTCTAATACAATTTGGCCAGACCAACCAGGATCGATTCGGTGTGCTGTGACATGGACCATCAGTCCAAGTCTGGCAAGAGAAGAACGTCCATCAAGCCAACCGACGATATCCGCTGGCAAGGTCACCGATTCGTGGGTCACTGCGAGCGCAAATTCCCCCGGATGGATAAAGAACGCATCGCCCGGAGCAAGTTTAATCTCATCACTCATCACACGTTGAATCGCTGCATCAATTTCTTCCCGCGGTCCGCTAATATCAATATAGGGCGCAGCATGGTCTTGCAGAACGCGGAAACTGTCACCTAAATGAATATCAACCGTTACACCGGTAATATCCTTACTATCCGGGGCCGGTTCAATCGCAATCATCCCTTCCGCAAGGTATTGCTCTATCTGTCCATCGGTTAAACGCATGCTGTCGTTCCTTTCGCTTTTAAGTCTTAAGTTCGTTCTTTTTTCGCGTAGTGCCAAGCGAGTACAAGAGTCATTCTGCCTGTGGCGTCAATAAATACCACAAGTTGGCAGCTAACTGCTGTGCGCTCTTGGCGAACACTGCGTTAAGCTCATGTTCAGGGGTGCTCACTTGTAGCGGTTTACCCTCATCGAGACTCTCTCGTAACGCTGTTGCTAACGGCCAATGACCAATCACCGGCACTTGATACTTGCGGGCAAGGTCATCGCCACCTTGCGTACCAAAAATAGCTTCTTGATGACCGCATTGACCGCAACGAAAATAACTCATGTTTTCGACTAAACCGACCACCGGCACATCCACTTTCTGGAACATAGCAATGCCTTTTTGGGCATCGGCAAGCGCAATATTTTGTGGTGTCGTGACCACCACCGCTGCCGTCAATGGAAACTTTTGTGCCAAGGTTAATTGAATATCCCCTGTACCGGGCGGTAAATCAACTAATAAATAGTCCAAGTTTGACCATTGGGTATCGAATAATAATTGTTCAAGAGCCCGACTTGCCATCGGGCCACGCCAAATTGCAGCAGCTTCAGTGTCAACTAAATACCCTAATGAGTTACCCTCAATGCCCCAGCAATTCACCGGTAACATTTTTCGGTTTGGCGTAAAGGTTAGTTTTTCTGTGAGATTTCCGAACATGGTCGGTAACGACGGGCCATAAATATCGCCGTCAAGAATACCCACCCGGGCGCCCTCTGCTTTCAGCGCCAGCGCTAAACTTAAGGTTACGGCTGACTTTCCCACCCCGCCTTTGCCCGAGGCAATAGCAATTACATTCTTAACTTGCGGTGCACTGGAGCCCGCCGGCACGGTTGCTGCTTTCGCAGGTAGTGCCTCGACTCGCACCGTAATCGTCCAATCATAGTGGGCAAACTGCGGTGCTTCCTGTTTAAACTGTTGAATCAGCTCTTCTGCTGCTTGTTTAGCAGCGAACGGAAGCTGCAACTGAATTTGTGTGCCGTCGATTTGTAACCATTCTGGTGCAAAACCTTCGACAAAAACATCGCTACGTAATGCTTGGCAAGCCGCCAATACTGCTGTGGACATGTTTCGCTTCCCTTTGAGTTGAGTGCGAAGATAATAACGCTCTAGAACAACGTTCGAGGACATACGATTCGCAGAACCTGAGCGCCACCTCTATCTTTCGTGTCATCTTAGTGATTTAAGCGCCTAGAAGCTACTGAGAACGGATGAAAAGTCGCGAATTTTCCGTTATGATAGCGCTCTTTTCAGACACTAGAAATCCATGGAATTAAATATGGCAGACACCTCGAATCGCACTAACTCGCGTCGTATCCTCGTGACCAACGCCCTGCCTTATGCGAACGGTCCTATTCACATCGGCCATTTACTTGGATATATCCAAGCAGATATCTGGGTTCGCTTCCAACGCCTCATTGGTAACGAGTGCCATTTTGTCTGTGCCGATGACGCCCACGGCACGCCAATCATGCTCAAAGCCCAACAGCTTGGTATGACGCCGGAGGCCATGATTGACGAAATGAATATCGCGCACCAAAAAGATTTTGCCGATTTCGCAGTGTCGTTTGACAACTATCACTCAACGCATAGTTCAGAGAATCGTGAATTAGCAACGCTGATATACACTCGGTTGCGCGACAACGGTCACATTCACACCCGCGTTATCGAGCAGCTGTATGATCCAGAAAAAGAGATGTTCCTGCCGGATCGGTTCGTTAAAGGCACCTGTCCAGATTGCGGTGCTGAAGATCAATATGGCGACAACTGTGATGTTTGCGGTGCCACCTATTCACCCACAGATTTGAAAAACCCGCGCTCAGCAGTCAGCGGTGCAGTGCCAGAGCTGCGTGAGTCTGAACACTATTTCTTCGATTTGCCAGCTTTTGGTGACATGCTCAAAGCATGGACCCGCTCTGGCTCGCTGCAGCCAGAAATGGCAAACAAGCTTAATGAGTGGTTTGAACAAGGTTTACAGCAATGGGATATAAGCCGCGACAAACCTTATTTTGGCTTTGAAATTCCAGATGCGCCGGGCAAATACTTTTATGTCTGGCTCGACGCGCCAATTGGCTACATGAGTAGCTTCAAAAACTATTGTGAAAAACGCCAAGACCTCAATTTTGACGACTTTTGGCGCCCTGATAGTGACGCCGAGGTTTATCATTTTATCGGTAAGGACATTATCTATTTCCATAGTTTGTTCTGGCCAGCCATGCTCAAAGGCGCCAACTTCCGTCAACCGACTAACGTTTGGGCCCACGGTTTTATTACCGTCAATGGCACCAAAATGTCGAAGTCGAAAGGCACCTTTATTATGGCGCGCACCTATTTAGATCACCTCGATCCAGAATACTTGCGCTACTATTTTGCTGCCAAACTAACCAGCCGCATTGACGATCTCGACTTAAATTTGACCGATTTTGCTCAGCGAGTTAACGCTGACTTGGTTGGTAAAGTTGTCAATATTGCTAGTCGCTGTGCCGGGTTTATTAGCAAGAAGTTCGATGGCAAATTGTCCGAGCGAATTGACGATCCAGTCATGTTGCAAGAGTTCCAAGCTGCAGCTGACGATATCGCCGCAGCTTATGAACAACGTGAGTTTGCTAAGGCCATGCGCGAGATCATGAAACTCGCAGACCGTGCCAATGAATATATTGCGGTGAAAGAACCGTGGCAGCTTGCCAAAGAAGAAGGCAAAGAAGCAGCCGTTCATGACGTCTGCTCGATGGGAATTCACCTTTTCCGCCTTTTAATGATTTATTTAACGCCAGTTGTGCCTGCGTTAGCCAAAGACGCACAACGCTTCTTGAACGATGAGTTTACTTGGGCAAGTGCGCAGCAGACTCTAACCGGTCACGCAATTAACAAATTTAAAGCGCTAATGCAGCGCGTTCCAACTGAGAAAATTGAAGCTATGCTGGAAGCATCGAAAGAAAGCACCGCGCAACAAAACACGAGCGCAGAGAATACACCTTCAACAAAAACAGCGGTGAACTGCGAGCCTATTGCTGCTGAAATCGAATTTGATGATTTTGCCAAAGTCGATTTGCGCGTTGCTCGGATTATCAACGCAGAGCATGTCGACGGTGCCGATAAATTGTTGAAGTTGACTCTCGACATCGGTAACGAACAGCGCCAAGTATTCGCGGGTATCAAGTCTGCTTACCAGCCAGAACAGCTTATCGGTCAATTAACCGTGATGGTTGCCAACTTGAAACCACGCAAAATGCGTTTTGGCATGAGTGAAGGTATGGTTCTCGCCGCCGGTCCTGGTGGTAAAGAGATTTATATTTTGAACCCACACGACGGTGCCCAGCCGGGCCAGCGGGTTATGTAATGAGCGATCGTATCGTCATTAAAAGTGGTCGTGAGAAGTCGTTACGACGTCGACACCCTTGGGTTTTTAGTGGTGCGATTGCGAAAGTTCAAGGCAAGCCAACACTTGGTAGCACAGTCGAGGTGGTGAGCGACAAAGGTGAGTTCTTAGGGCTTGCTGCCTATTCACCGCACTCGCAAATCCGCGCACGCGTTTGGAGTTTTACTCAAGGGGAAAGCATCGATCGCGAATTCTTTTTGCGCCGAATCCGCAGTGCTCAAGCCTTACGTGACACACTTGTCCGTCAGCAGACCAATGCTTATCGATTAGTCGCTGGCGAATCAGACGGTTTACCTGGAATTACCATCGACTGTTACGATCAAGTCATCGTCTGTCAATTGCTCACTGCCGGTGCGGTTTACCACCAAGAAACGCTTTTTGCCGTGCTCCAAGAACTTTACCCTGATCGCGTGATTTACGAACGCTCAGACGTCGATGTTCGCAAGAAGGAAGGCCTAAAGCTAAGCACAGGCGCTCGCTTTGGTGACGCACCAATCGCACCTATTGTGATCGAAGAGAACGGCCTTAAACTCGCAGTTGACGTAGTGACCGGCCATAAAACCGGCTATTACCTCGATCAACGCGACGCCCGCAAAGCGATACAAACCTACGCAAAAGGCAAACGCATGCTGAACTGTTTTGCTTACACCGGTGGTTTTGGTCTTTACGCGACCGCCGCTGGTGCAAGCGAAGTCGTAAACGTTGACGTATCCCAGCAAGCACTCGACACCTCGGTCGAAAATTTAGCTCTGAATGGTTTCGAAGGCGCCAACGTACAACACGTCAAAGCCGATGTCTTTGAACAATTACGCCATTACGTCGAGCAAGGCGAAATGTTTGATGTTATTGTTCTCGACCCGCCTAAGTTTGTTGACAGTAAGGCAAGTTTGAATCGCGCTTGTCGCGGTTATAAAGACATTAATCGCTTAGCAGCGAAGATTCTAGCGCCAGGCGGTGTCCTGTTGACGTTCTCATGCTCGGGGTTACTCAGTGCTGACTTGTTCCAGAAAGTCGTCGCTGACGCCTGTTTAGACGCGAATCGTGACTTACAAATCGTGGCATGGACGCAACAAGCAGCAGACCACCCAGTCCACATTCATTATCCTGAAGGTTGGTATTTGAAAGGCCTTATTTTGCGCGCAATGGATTAGTGCGGACAGCCATTTAGCAAGTATAAAAAAGCCCTGACCGTGCACTTAGCTGGTCAGGGCTTTTATGTGTTACGAACACTCTATGTCGTACCTAAAGCCTACTCATTTAAACGCCTGTTCATTTAGGCTTCGATTGGGTTCGTCCGTTTCAATTTTTCCTGATATGGTGGCCAGCCTAATGGCTTACCAGCTAACATGTGAACGTGAATGTGGTAAACCGTTTGACCGCCAAATTCATTACAGTTCATCACAACTCGATACCCTTCATTGGCAAAACCGTGTTCGCGAGCAATCTCACCGGCAACGTAATAAAGATGACCTACGATCTCGCGATCTTCTTTACGGATATCGTTCACCGTAGCAATGGCCTTTTTCGGAATAATCAAACAGTGAAAAGGCGCTTGCGGATTAATGTCTTTAAATGCGAGCGCTAGCTCATCCTCATAGACGATGTCCGCTGGAATCTCGCGACTAATAATCTTACTAAAAATCGTTTCACTCATGTTCGTCTCCTTTTGCTGTTCCCTCGCGACGAGGGTCTGCACCACCCTCAAGTCGCCCATCACGAATTGAAATACCATGTAATCCGCTATTGAGGTCACGCACTTCGACATCATGACCGCGCGCTTCGAAAAGTCTGACCAACTGCTCTAAGTTCGTGTGACGTTCGAGTGCAGTTGCACTGTTCAAGTTTGTAACTTTTGGTAAATCAATCGCTTGTTGCATGTCTAAGTTCCAGTCTAGCAAACCGATGAGAGTTTGCGTGACATAATTGATAATTCGAGGGCCACCCGGTGAACCGACGACGTGCAACACGTTACCTTGCTCATCGAAAACAATCGCAGGTGCCATTGAGCTGCGCGGTCGTTTACCTGGCTCAATACGGTTAGCTACCGGCTCACCGTCAATTTCAGGAACCCAAGAAAAGTCCGTTAGTTGGTTGTTTAACAGAAAACCGTGGGTCATGACCCCCGAACCAAAGCCAAATTCAATTGTTGTAGTCATGGAAACCGCATTACCATGCTGGTCAACAATACTGAAATGGCTCGTATTCGGAAACTCTGGCGACTGGTCATCCGCACGCAATAAATCCTCAATACTTCCAGGCAGTGCGTGTCCCATATCGGTACCGCCAATATAAGCAACACGCTCAGCCAAATAATCGCGGTTCAATAACGCTGCAATCGGAACTTCTAAAAAGTCCGCATCACCGATATAGCGGTTGCGATCAGCAAACGCTAAACGCGATGCCTGGGTAAAGAAATGCAAAGCCTCTTCACCGTTTACTTCCAAACCCTGTAACTCAAACGGCTCGAGTAACGCCATAATCTGCAACATCGTGACGCCACCTGAGCTCGGCGGACCCATGCTACAAATTTCATAGACACGATACGGCCCGCACACTGGCTCGCGCCAAATCGGCTGATAATTTGCCAGATCTTCCATGGTCAATAAGCCCGGTTGAACTTCACTGTTCTGCACCGCAGCAACAATCGCTTCTGCAATCGGGCCAACATGCAAAGCATCCGCGCCCTGCTCTGCAATCGCTCGCAGCGTTGCTGCAAGTTCGGGATTCTGTTTACGACTATGCGCCTGTAACGGCTGCCCGTTTGGCCAAAAATAGTCGCGGGCTGCACCAAGTTGGGTTAACCCAGGGTTCAATTCCATCTCAATGAGCTGAGCAAGGCGTGGCGAGACACTAAATCCTTCGTCAGCAAGCTCTATGGTTGATGTAAAAAGTGATGCCCACGGCAGCTGACCCCAACGCTCGTGCGCAGCCTCAAGGCCGCGCATGACGCCAGGCGTGCCAACCGAACGCCCCCCCACCAAGGCTTCCAAATACGTGGGGGGATTACCATCAGCGTCTAAGAATAGCTCTGGCGTCGCCGCCATCGGCGCTGTTTCTCGTGCATCTAGCGTATATAAACGCTGTGCTTCATTGTCCCAATAGAGCAGAAAAGCACCGCCACCAATACCAGACGATTGCGGCTCTACCAGTGTTAACATGGCTTGCACTGCGACCGCTGCATCAATTGCGCTACCACCATTGCGAAGTATGTCGAGACCCGCTTCAGTCGCGTACGGGTTTGCTGCTGCGACCATATAGTTCTGCGCATAGCTAACTTCGTTGCTCATCCGGCCCGTTGCTGCTTCTGGATCGGCAGCGGCGACAGGCGTTTGAACTTCCGTCGCCGGCGAACACGCGGTCAACCATAAGGAGGTTGCGAGAATCAGAAGCCCTAAATTTTTTCTCAAAAGTGATTTAGCTGTACTGGAAAGAGTCATATCAAACGCTCATTTTGCGAAGGATGAATATTTAAGGGTATCATACGAAGCTGAGAATTTTTCGCAATGTTTACAGGACGACCCATGACTAAAACTTTTCCGCTCCGCTTTTTGCTCGCGCCCGTCGTGATTGCACTCCTTTGTGTCGTCATTCATTTACAGCCGCAGTGGCATAACTACTTAACGCTAAGCGAGAACAGCTTGTTAGCTCAGCCGTGGCGAATTTTCACCACCCACCTCGTGCACCTAAATATACAGCACTTAGCCATGAATCTGGTTGCTTTGCTTCTGCTCGCCATTATTTTTCGGCAACAAGTGCAGGGACGCCTGCTCGTCAATGTCATGGTCATTAGCGCATTATTTGCGACCATAGTGCCAATCGCCGTCAGCCAAGAGTATCTTTTCGTCGGTTTATCCGGCGTGCTTCATGGGGTTGTAGTCTTCGCTGGTGTCACCATGACAAAACAAGGCAATAAAATTGGCTTTATCGTCCTCGCTGCAGTCGTTGTGAAGCTCATATTTGATATGACTTTGAACAGCGGTTACCAAGACTGGCTTGGTGCTGAGGTGGCCTATTTATGTCACTTAGGTGGCGCGATTGGCGGCGCATTAGCTGTCCCAGGTTTGCGCCGAAGACCGATTGATCTAGTTAAAAAACAATCGTAAATCATGATACGGAAGTCGAGTCCTTGCAACTCGGCTTTAGGATTTAGTTTCCGCTTTAACTGCTTCTTTGCTCGCCTCTTCGTAATCCATTAAAAGTATCGTGAGATAAATCTTGGTCGGTAATGACAAGATAACTCCGATGGCGCTCATGGCTGCACCAAGAATATATCCACGATGATCGATTGCATCATTTAAAAAAGTCGCACTCAACACTAGATGACCAGTGATTAATAGACAAATCCCAGCGACCATGCTGACTTTTAACCAGCGAATAAGGCGTCGGTCTGCAACTGATAAATCTGTCATAGTGGCGTCAATCCTTCGCAAAAAAATGGGCAGCTTTAAGCTGCCCATTTTAGTCATATTTGCACCTAAATTACTTGAGATTATCTTCAAATAATTTATAGATGCGACGATATTGATCAAGCCAACTTGATGGTTGCACAAAACCGTGTGGCTCGACGGGGAAAATCGCAGTCTCAAAATTTTCTTTTTCAAGCTCGATTAAACGCTGTACTAAACGCACCGAGTCTTGGAAGAAAACGTTGTCATCAACCATTGGTGCGCTGATAAGTAGTGCGTCTTCTAAGCCTTCTGCAAAATAAATTGGTGAGCTACGACGATACGCAATCATGTCGTCTTGTGGCCGATTCAGAATGTTTGACGTATAGCCTGTGTTGTAATGCGCCCAATCCGTAACCGGACGTAACGCAGCCCCAGCTTTAAACAAGCCTGGTTCGTTGAACAGCGACATAAACGTCAAGAAGCCGCCGTATGAGCCACCATAGGTACCCACTCGTTCAACATCAACGTTCCGATGCTCACCCAACCATTTAACAACATCAACCAAGTCTTCTACTTCCGGCCAACCCATTTGACGATACACAGCTGTCCGCCAATCACGGCCATATCCGGCTGAACCGCGGAAGTCGAGATCAAGTACCACATAGCCTTGCTCAGTCAGCTTGCTATGGAACATGAACTCACGGAAATAGTTCGACCACCCTGCGTGGGCGTTCTGTAAGTAACCTGCGCCATGAATAAAGACAACTGCTGGGTATTGCTCAGCACGCTCGGCGTCAAAGTCTGCTGGTACATACACCCGGCTATAAATCGGGTCTTCTACATGGCTTGACGGTACCGGTACAATTTCCGGCAACGGCCAAGGCTTGGCAACGAACTCCGCAGAAACCGTCTCAGTTAAGCGCATAGCGGCAACATTCGGTTGCGCATCTTGCACATAGATTTCTGGTGGCTGATGCACGCTCGAGTGCGTTAACAATAAGCGCTCTTCGTTCGGACTAAGCTGATAAGAAGTCATGCCGCCAAGATCAGTTAACTGCTCCACGTCACCGCCACTGACCGGTACACGGTAAATTTCAAAAATTCCCGGATGCGGCTTATTCGCTTGGAAATAGAAAGTATCACCGGCAGCATTTAACGTCACCTGATCGACTAAATAACGACCAGACGTCAGTTGACGAACACGATTATTGTCGAGGTTCTTCACATATAAATGCGAGTAATTGCTTTCTTCAGACAGGTACCACAGCGAGTTTGAATTCGGCAACCAGTTGAAGGCATTGAAATCGCGGTTAATCCACGCCTCATCGTGCAAGCGATGCTGATTTACCAATTTGCCTTCAGCGAAATCGACGGTCGCAATCCAACGGTCTTTGTTGTCCCATGCACGCAGCATGATAGCGACGGCTGAACCGTCAGCTTTCCAGTTGATATTACCTTCTTGGGCCGACCATCGTGCCATCACCTCAATAGCACGTGGCTTACGTTCGCTGACATAGGTTTTGCCTTCGGCCGCATAGTTCTCTTCACGCACTGATTTCAGGACATCTTCGTCAAAGCCAGGCAACGTGTCGTATTTCAGCTCGGTTTTTTCACCGGTCGCTAAGTCAACCAAATACAGGGTGTGGTTCACTGGACTCGCATCAGCGACGCGACGACGCACATCTTGATTCTCAACACGTCCGCTTTCGGTCACATAACGTGGCATTAAATCACCCTCACCACGCCAACTTTGCGGCTGAGTAACTGCCACGAGTGCACGATCGGCCGTCGGCGACAAACTAACTTCTGCGACCTGTACGCCACGACCTAGATACACCGGCGCTGGCGCAAGTGCTGGGTTGGCTTGTTGCAGAGCCTGTTGATCATTAAATCGTTCTTCGCGAATGCGACGCTGAACTTGGTTATAAACAATCAGGTCGATTTCTTCTTGGGCAAGAATATCTTTCGGTTCCGCTAACGCCTCTGGCGCATCTTGCGTTTGCAATGACAGCACCAACTCGGTGTAGCCGTTACTTAAGTCCATTGCGTAAAAGTCATTGCCACTGCGATAGCTTAAACGACCGTCGGCAAGAAACTGCAAGTCGGTTTTATTTTGCGTGTCGCGAGTTAATTGCCGAACATTGCCGTTGCTCTGTTCGAGGACAAAAATATTTCGTTCGAAGACATAGGCGCGTAAGCTACGATCCGCATTAAATACCCCAGTACGATAGGCGTGCGCATGGAGATCGGCTAACGCGACTTGCTCACCGTTGCCTCCCGCAGTTAAACCGCGGATAAACAAATCACGCTGTGGGCTGCCTTCGCGCTTACGATTAAATAAAACGCTGCGGCCGTCCCATGACCAATAGGCTTGCTCTGGGAAACGACCCAACCAATCCGGATCCGCCATAATTTGCGTCATTGGGAAGTTTGCATCGGCCGCTTGTGGACCTAAGCCAACTGGAACAGTGCTTGGAGTTAGAGATTCTGTTGTGTACCAAGCAGCATCAGCAGATTGTTGCCCTGCTCCGCTACTTGCGCAGGCGGCGGCAAAAAATGCCGCACTGATAGCAACCGCAAGTTTTCTTTTCATGGTCGTTTCCTTGTTTTCCTTTATCAGTGTACTTAAGCCGATTTACTTAAGAGCCGATGTACTTAAGAGCCGGTGTGCATAAGCCAGAGTGCATACGCCATAGTACTTAAGCCAGACTTAAGTCGCTTTATCTAAAGTTGACGTTCAGCCTGCTATTAAAGCAAAAACGCTCGGCTATGGTAAGCCATGCCGAGCGTTTCTTAGGTAATGTTCATGATTTTTGCGTTAAGTGTAATGCAGATACTGCTCTAGCTATTGGCATCTGCCTGAGCTTCCGGCGCAGCCATTTGCAACGCCGGTAGTGCTTCGAGATTGGCGATAACACGTTGCAAAATCGGATACGGCGTTAAGTCAACACCAAATCGCTTGGCATTGTAGACCTGAGGCACCAAACAAACATCCGCAAGGGTGACATGGTCACCGTAACAATAATGCCCTGCGTAGCGCTGTAAGCGTTGTTCAAATGCAGTAAACGTGCGCGTCACCCACAGCTGAATCCACTCGCCCTTTGCAGTCTCGGGTAAAGCAAAGTCTGTCGTCAGGGCTTGCAACACACGAAGGTTCGTTACCGGCTGTAAATCCGCAGCCATATCTAACGCCAGCATCCGTACCACAGCGGCTTGCGCCGGGTCCGCTGGAATTAAACGCACTGCCGGATAAATCGCATCGAGGTATTCAATAATCGCTAACGACTGATTCAAGCACAACGTTTCGCCATTCGCAGTATTAGAGATTTCGAGTGTTGGCACCAATTGCGCCGGATTAAGTTGCTGGTAACGAGCAGATTTCTGCTCGCCACCGTCTCGCAACAAGTGCACCGGTACATAATCGTATTCAATCCCTTTTAGCGCAAGAGCGATACGCACCCGGTAGCTGGCAGACGAGCGCCAGTAACCATGAAGCTTCGGTTTCACACCTGTGGTCCTTTGTACGCTACAACTTGTTGGTCAATCGCGCCAAAAATGCTCTGCCCTTCGGCATCCAGCATTTCAATGCGAATCGTGTCACCAAACTTCATGAATGACGTGCTCGGTTGACCATCACGGATGGTTTCGATCATGCGCACTTCGGCGATACAGCTATAACCGACGCCGCCTTCACTCACCGCACTGCCATAATCCGTACCCTGTTTATTCGACACCGTACCTGAACCAATAATGGTTCCCGCACATAGTGGCCGAGTCATGGCTGCATGTTGAATTAAGCGGTCAAAATTAAACGTCATGTCTTCGCCAGCGTTTGGAAATCCGAACAACTCACCGTTGTAGGTCGAACGCAGTGGTAAATGAACTTTACCATCTCGCCATGCGCTACCTAATTCGTCTGGAGTCACCGCTACCGGTGAGAACACAGAACTCGGCTTCGAGTTGTAAAAGCCAAAACCTTTGGCCAATTCATTCGGAATCAAACCGCGCAATGAAACGTCATTCACGAGCATCAATAAGCGCACATAAGGACGTGCGTTGGCAGCTTCAGTGCCCATTGGTACGTCGCCAGTCACGACCGCCACTTCACCTTCAAAGTCGATGCCCCAACTTTCTGAACCCAGTGGAATATCTTCACGCGGCCCGATAAAGCAATCTGAGCCACCCTGATACATGAGCGGATCTTCCCAGAAGCTTGGCGGCATTTCGGCGCCACGAGCCTTACGAACAAGCTCAACGTGGTTCACATAGGCACTGCCATCAGCCCAGTGATAAGCCCGTGGTAATGGGCTTGCACAGGCGGTTTCGTCGAAATTAAACTCATCTTCCAACGAACCTTTATTTAAAGCGGCATAAACAGCCTGCAAGCGCTCTTCTAACTGCTCCCAGTTGTCTAACGCACACTGCATTGTGCGGGCTATTTCCGGTACGGCGACCGCACGTTTTAAATCACGGCTCACGACAACCAGTTTGCCGTCTCGAGTACCATCCCGATACGTCGCTAATTTCATTATTTTTTCTCCTGCCAGCTGTACACGTAGTCGAGGTTCTCAACCGAATTGGCGACTTCCCCAACTTCTAACGCATCGCGCGTATCTAACATGACAGCAACTTCGTCAGTGAATTTCTTTTTGTATTCCTGTCCAGCCTTGAACGCCTTTGGATGCGGACCATGGGTAAATCCCGCCGGATGAAAAGTGACCATGCCACGGTCGATATTATCGCGGCTAAAGAAGTCACCCGCATGGTAGAACAGGACTTCATCATAGTCGTCGTTATTGTGGTAAAACGGCACTTTTAACGCACCTGGATCGCTCTCAATCGGGCGCGGTACAAACGTACACACGACAAAGCGATCAGCTACAAACGTTGTGTGTGCAGAAGGTGGTAAGTGATAACGATGACTCATAAGCGGACGAATATCCCGCCAATTAATCCGTACCGGCGCTAAATCACCATGCCAGCCCACCGCATCAAGTGGATTATACGGGAAGGTAACCACCGACACTTGGCCGTGTCGTTTAACTTCCACTTGCCACTCATCTTCGCTGTATTGCGCTCGAAATGCGTCATCGATCTCCGGCACATCTAAGCAGGCCGGGTCGAAAATCGCATGGTTACCAACTAAGCCTTTTTCCGGCAGCTGATACGCACCATTGGTCGCTTCAATCATCAGTAACTGCATTGGTGCAGTTGGCTCAATGCGCCAATTAGTCGAGCGTGGAATAACGACATAATCGCCGTCGCGCAACGTTAAATGACCATAGTCACAGAACAATTCACCAGCACCCTCGTGAACAAACAGTAAATCGTCACCGTCAGCGTTACGAGCAAGTTTCTTCATGGGCTGATCGAGATGCCAAATGCGAAACTTACAATGGGCGTTAAACAACAGGTTCTGCGCCACCCAAGGTGAGGCAGTATCCAGTCCGGTTAATTGATTAAAATCGAAGCAACGCGGGCGTAATGGCCCTTCCCAATGACTCCAACCCGTTGGTGCATGAGTATGGTGAAAATGGGTGGCTGGGCCGAAGAATCCACTTCGGCCTGCTTCACGCTCGTAAATTGCCTCTTCCGGGAAATCAGCATGAGCTTGGCGCGAGGCCGTGCCCATCTGTTTCGGAAATGAGATCCATTTACGCATCGTTTAATACTCCACGGCGGATTTGATCTTCTTCGATCGATTCGAACAACGCTTTAAAGTTACCTTCACCGAAACCTTCATTACCTTTGCGCTGAATGATTTCGAAGAACACAGGGCCGATTACGGTTTTGGTAAAGATTTGCAGCAAAATACCGTCTTTCATTGGTGCGCCATCAATCAACACACGCAAATCACGCAGATCGTCAACGTTTTCCGTGTGACCTTCAACACGCTCGTCGATTTTGTCGTAATAGGTATCAGGCGTCGACATGAATTCCATACCGCGCTCGCGCAATGTGCGAACTGCGTGGTAAATGTCGTCGGTAGATAAGGCAATGTGCTGAATACCTTCGCCGTTGTAGTCTTTCAAATACTCTTCGATTTGAGACTTGTCATCGTGCGACTCATTGATTGGAATCCGGATTTTGCCACATGGCGACGTCATTGCGCGGCTAATCAGGCCGGTCAATTTACCTTCGATGTCGAAATAACGAATTTCACGGAAGTTACCAATGCGCTCATAGAAGCCTGCCCAGAGGTCCATGTTGCCACGGAAGACGTTGTGCGTAAGGTGATCGACATAGTCCATACCAACTTGGAAGTCGTTCATCTTCTCTTCCCAGTTGTCGTAGAAACGGAAGTCAACGTCATAAATTGATTGGTGACCATAACGGTCAACGAAATACAGCGCACTCTCGCCAATGCCGTAAATCGCTGGAATATTCAGCTCCATGGCGCCGACATCTGCTTTAAACTCTTTTGCACCGTTCGCTAGAGCATGCTCCATAGCGACGTTTGCATCTTGAACACGGAACGCCATCCCGCAAACGCTTGGGCCGTGTTTACGCGCAAATTCTTCTGCATGTGATGACGGTTGGCCGTTGACGATGAAGTTGATGTCATTCTGCTTGTACAGCCACACGTCTTTCCGGCGGTGCTTGGCGACTTCGGTAAAGCCAAGCTGCACAAACAAGTTCTTCAGAGCTTCAAGCCCCTGTGCATCCGCTGCTGTGTATTCAACGAACTCAAAACCGTCTGTACCTAATGGATTAATGTTGCTGTTCATGATTGCTCCTCATTGTCATTATTTGTGCTGCCAGAGCCCGAACCCGAACTCGGCATCTATAAAAATCCGACCTTGTTTTAACGCGAATGTTCCTCACAAGGCTAGCTTACGGGCGAGGATTCAGCTGTGAACATATTTTCAACAAGTGTCAACTTTAGTTGACGATCGAGGTAGGACAGAGTCTGGTGATGGCTTATGTAAACTTTTGTTTACATAAATACATAACGCTGTACACTTTTGCATACAGCTGGCGTTAGGTCATGCATTTGATGGCGTGTTGTTGACTGAACACTGACGGCTGAATAAGTCTCGAAGTGATCCCGAACCACTAATTTACTCGCCGCTCGTGCGGCTATTTCCGCCGTTGTTTGCCGATGCCATAGTCACGCAGCTTATTCGCCACTGCGGTATGACTAAGGCCAAGTTTACGTGCCAGTTGACGGGTCGACGGGTAGCTTGGATAAAGTCGACGCAACAGCGTACTTTCGAATCGCTTAACGGCATCTTCTAGCGAGCTCTCATCAATATCGATGGCGAGCTGATCATCCACAGCATTCATTTCTGGTAGCTTGATATCAACCGGCTCAAGAACTTCTTTTTCAAGCATAGAAATTGATCGGAACAAGGTATTCTCGAGTTGCCGAATGTTTCCAGGCCAAGTGTAGTTGTTGAGGTAGTCTCGGCAACTCGGCGTTAATCGCACCGGCGGACGCTGCAGTTGTTGACTGAATTTATGCACAAAATGCTCAGCCAGCATGAGTACGTCACCCTTGCGCTCGCGCAGCGCGGGTACTTGCAGTGACAGAACGTTGAGTCGATAAAAGAGATCTTCACGAAACGCGCCAGTTTCTACCCGTTCGAATAAATCGCCGCGCGACAAACAAACGAGGCGTACATCGACCTTAACCATTTGTTCTTCGCCGATCCGACGAAAGCGGCCATCTTCGAGAAATCGCAACAGCTTCGCTTGCAATTCTGGCGACATATCCCCCACTGAATCTAATAATACCGTGCCGCCTTGGGCTTGCTCGAAAATGCCTTTTTTCCCTTGTGGATGATGGGGAAACACGTTCGCCCCGTAGCCAAATAACTCACCTTCGGCGACGTTATCTGGCAATGCACCGCAATTGACCGCCAGAAACGGCTGCTGACTGCGATTTCCAGCTTCATGGCAGGCACGCGCAATTAACTCTTTACCGACACCCGTTTCACCTTCAATGAGCAAGGGTACATCCAACTGCGCCATGCGCTCGGCATCTTTTAGTAGACGTTTCATGCTCGCATGCTGAGTCAGGATTTGCGCAAATGGCGACGGCCGGTCGCCCGCTCTTACGCGCAGCGGTAAAGGTTCCGATTGGCAATGAATCACCGCACCAGCAAAACTAGGCTCACCTTCGGAATCGCTCACCCAAATCGGTAACAAGTTCGCCCGATAGCTCGCTGAACCCAGTTGCAAATATTCAATAAGCGGGTCGTTTGGCTGTTTATCGAGCCATTTGGCTAAATTAAAGCCACCGATGAGTTCATTCGCCAGCGCACCTTTGAGCGCCTCTTTTTCAGCGTCGAGGAGCGCTGCAGCAGCTGAATTGATGACGTCAAAGCGCCCTTTCGAGTCGACCGAAAGTACGGGGTTCGGTAAGGTGCTTAACAACAGATTAAATTCGTAGTGCTCACGCTCAGTGGGCATATAGGGAATGGTTTTTACATCGACGACGTTGGGAATACGGCGGATTTTCGACATGACTAACTGAAAGTCAGTAAACTCGATTGCTGGAAAATTTAAATAGATCTTTCCAATCGGGTCGACTTCAATACCTTTCAAGTCTATTTCATTTTCCCGCAGTATCGTTAAAACATCCTGACATAAACCTAAACGATCACTGCACGTAATTTCCAAACGCATCGGGGCACCAATTTGATTAACGCAACTTACGCTGCACTGTAAATAAAATTATACAGTTTTTGCCCATAAAAAAACAGTATGACGTTGCCGCCATACTGTTTTTAATGCTGTTGCTGAAATGCGAACAGTCGCTAGTGCGCTCTCCCCGCAGCTAACGGTTTAGGCATCGCTCAGCAATGCGTCAGTCTTTGCTGCCATGATAAAGTCGTTTTTGTGCAAGCCACCAATCGCATGGGTCCACCAAGTGACCGTTACTTTCCCCCACTCGAGGAAAATGCCTGGATGATGAAACTCAGCTTCGGCTAACTCAGCTAGCTTGTTAGTGAACGCCAGTGCCTGCTTAAAGTTCTTAAACTTATAGACACGCTCCAATTGCATAACGTCATCACGAACGATTGCAGCCCAATCCGGGATCTCACGAATTAACGCAGCAAGCTCGTCATCACTTACTTTTGGTGCATCGGCGCGACAAGCTTCACATTTCATATTTGATAATTCAGACATAACAACTTCCAGTTTCTTTATTTTCGTTAAGGGTCAATTAGGCTGCGTTTTTCGGTGGAAACTTGGGCTCAAATAAGCCAAGTTCCATTGCTTCTTGAACAAGTGCCATGATGTCCATATCGGCAATCGCAAATAAGTCGTCGACATTCTCGAGCGTATAGTAAATCGGTTGCATGATATCAATCCGATAGGGTGTACGCAGCGCATCGAGCGGCGTTAATGGCTGACGCTCAGGCTTGTCACTTTCCAGTGCATAGCGCGTTTCACCCGGTGAAGATAAAATCCCGCCACCGTAAATTCGTAAACCTTCTGCCGTCTTCAGCAAGCCAAACTCAACAGTGAACCAATACAGACGTGCAAGGTACACACGTTCTTTCGGACTAGCTGCATAACCAAGTTTACCGTATTGGTGCGTAAAGTGCGCAAATGCCGGGTTGGTTAATAGTGGGCAGTGACCGAAAATCTCGTGAAAAATATCCGGCTCTTGTAAGTAGTCGAACTCTTCACGCGTACGAATAAAAGTTGCCACCGGGAACTGTTTGTTCGCCAACAACCGGAAAAACTCATCAAACGGAATTAACGCTGGTACCTGAGCCACTTGCCAGCCCGTGGTGGCTTGCAACACGTCATTAATTTCGTGTAATTGGGGAATGCGATCGCGCGGCATATCGAGTAGGCGCAAACCTTCCATATACTCATCACACGCTTTGCCCGGGATGATCTCAAGTTGCCGGGCAACAAGGTCATGCCAAATTTGGTTTTCTTCGTCAGTCCAAGCAATGATGCCATGCTGATCAGGTTGCTTAGAAACATACTTACTTGCTTTCTTACTCATACGTTCTCTACCTCCGTAACTTCGCTCTGCGGAGTATGCTTGGTGTGCGTTTCTAGTTGCTGTAGGCTCTGCGCTAAATCCGCAATGATATCGTCAACATGTTCGAGGCCAACGCTAATACGTATCAGACCATCGGTAATTCCAGCTTGTTCCCGCGCTTCTGGTGTAAGCGGTGAATGCGTCATCGACGCTGGGTGTTGAATTAAGGATTCGGCGTCCCCCAAACTCACAGCAACGCGAATCATTTCAAGCTGATTCAGAAGCTGCACACCAGCCTGATAACCACCCTTCAACTCAAACGCAATCACAGCGCCGGCTGATGCCATTTGACTGCCAATTAACTCATGCCCTTGATGACTTTTCAATCCTGGAAAATACACCTTCGCAACCGCATGGTGGGCAACTAGAAAATCCGCTACGACTGCAGCAGTCGCACAGTGTTTTTCCATACGCAACGCCAAGGTTTTTAGACCACGCGTAATTAACCACGCATCATGAGGCGACATAGTCGCGCCCATGTCTTTGAGCGTCGTCATTTTAATTAAATGAATATCCTCAAGGCTACCGGTAATGACACCAGCGACCACATCACCATGACCATTCAAATACTTAGTCGCGCTGTGCACCACTAGGTGTGCACCAAATTCGCCTGGACGCTGCAAAAGCGGTGTCATAAAGGTGTTATCGACAATCAACCGGACTTCCGGATGCTTTGCACACACCTGCCCCACTTTCTTGAGGTCAATAATCTTCAGGTGCGGGTTCGCTGGCGTTTCCACAAAAACGACTTTGGTATTGGCCTGAAAGGCAGAAGCAAGTGCCGCTGCATCGGTCATATCGACAAAACTAACGTGCACTCCAAAGCGCTCAAATAAGTGCGAGAACAATGCGAAACTGCAACCGTAAATACAATCGGATGCAATCACATGGTCACCGGCTTTCAAAAACGCCATGGTCGCCGCTGCGACCGCGCCCATGCCTGTTGCTGCTGCAGCGCCGGCTTCCATACCTTCTAAAGCAGCAACTCGCTGTTCTAGCAAATTAACGGTCGGGTTGCCAAGGCGACTATAGATATAACCCGCTTCTTCACCAGCAAAACGTCGACCGCCTGTCTCCGCATCTGGAAAGACAAACGTTGAGGTTTGATACAACGGACTGACGAGCGCGCCGTGCGGGTCCGTTGGGCTTTCGCCGCCATGAATCACTAAAGATTCTCGATGTAATGACTTCACTGCCGCCTACCTTGTTGAACGAAGTATTTTGTTATTATTGTGTTGTCGCAAGCTTACGGCAGAGGCTGTGATCACAGCAATCTTCAGTAACTGTTCCTACCAGAAATGAGTGTAAGCTTTTCTTTCCAGACGGTAATTTGGCAGCCGCAAAAAGCACAGCCGTTAAAAACACAAAAAGCCGATACCTAAGTAGGTAATCGGCTTTATCGCAGGTGGTGCGGTGTTAGAGTTTTTTAAACTCTTGCAGCACTTGAAACTCTGAAGAAGTCACATACGTTTCCATATTGCGTAACGTTTTTTCCATCCGTGAAAACTCAAGCTCAATATCATCCATCGCTAAATGCGGTGCTT
The DNA here is from genome assembly GCA_023380515.1 of Gammaproteobacteria bacterium. The sequence goes on from JAMCRH010000170.1 coordinate 71,045, forward strand.
TTCCTGCTTCCCACACGCGGGTTTTAACTTCAATGGTGCGGCCATCCGAGGTGCGTTCTATCCGTGTTTCCTCGCGAATGGTCTGTTCATCCTCATCAAAGCCGGCCTTGCCATATGTCGATTTTGACTTCTTTGCTTTCGGTTCTTTATCGAGTACCACCCAAGCCACAATATAAGCGACAAAGGTCACTTTCGTTGCCAGAATCAAGGCAGTTACAGCAATAATGCGCACAACCCAGAGTTCCCAACCAAAGTAATTCGCAATACCGGCACATACACCGCCAATTTTGCCTTGCTTATCGTCGCGTAGTAATTCTCTTTTCTTCGCAGAGCTCATGATTAACTCCTTAACGGGATTCTTTCCGCCAGTTGCTGTGCTCAGCGTCGAGCAAACTTTCTAGAGTGCGAATACGATCACGCATCTCCTCGGCTTGACGAGCTAGGTCACGCACGCGATCCATATCTTCTTTGCTCATGCCTTCATTTAATTTGCGTTTACTGCGGTAATGCAAAATTACCCAAATTGGCGCAACGAAAATTAAAAAAAGCATTAACGGCGTCATTAACATGCCAACAATTGCAACGTCCATAAATGGTGCCACCTCATTCAAATCACCGAAGTGATGATTAATACTTGTCATGCTTGTCTCATTCTTATTCTTGTCTCAAGTCAGACTCTCAATGATTGTCGCTGCGGGTTGGCGTGCCCAACCCCGCCAGCGATTAACAGCATCTTATGCTTTGTCTTCTTTTTTCGCAGTATCTTTATTCAAGCGTGCTTTCAAAGCTTCTAATTCGGCATCCACTTTGTTTTCACTTTCTAATGCACGGAACTCATCTGCGAGCGTTTTCTTACCTAGGTCATAAGCTTCAACTTGTGACTCGAGATCATCAATTTTTGCTTCATAACGCTCAAACTTGTGCAGCGCATCATCAACTTTGCCGCTGTCTAGCGTCTTCTTCACATTTAAACGTGAACTGACAGTACGCTCACGCATGAGAATTGACTTCTGGCGCGCTTTTGCATCGGCAAGCTTCTCTTGTAACTGCGTAATTTCGCCGCTTAAACGCTCAACATGGTCGTCAACTCGGTCGATTTCTGCCTGTAAGCTTTCCAATGTGTCTTGAAGTTTGCTTTTTTCAAGCAATGCTTGACGAGCAAGATCTTCGCGCTCTTTGCCTAACGCGAGCTCAGCCCGACGTTCCCATTCAACAATCTCACCTTCAAGGCGGGTCAGTTGGCGAACTAAGTCTTTTTTCTCTGACAAAGTTTTAGCTGAAACTGAACGAACTTCCACTAAAGTGTCTTCCATTTCCTGAATAATCAGGCGAACCATCTTTTGTGGATCTTCGGCTTTATCAAGTAACGCATTTAAATTTGCATTTACGATATCGGTGAAGCGTGAAAAAATACCCATAACTTGTACCTCGTAACAAAAGTTTTCCTGTTTGCCCAATGCGGGCGGTATCCATTGCGGTTGGAAACAACCAAACTCTGGTCGACTGCCCCGCTACAAACTGCAAACAGTGGCGTCACTATCAATACATACAAAAACGATGCCAACTTTTTATTTTTTGTTAAACAGCTGAAAAAACGCACTTTTTGTAGTTTAATAAAAAAACGAACGAAAGTGCACTTTTGTGAAAATTAAATAATTAGACTAATAATTAGTGAAATTAGCCAACTGGGAACGCAACTATGTCTAGGTTTCGTGACAACGAAAACCTCATCGGTCAAGCCAATAGCTTCCTTGAAGTTCTTGAACAAGTCTCACGTGCCGCACCGTTAAATAAACCGGTGTTAATTATTGGCGAGCGTGGAACTGGTAAAGAACTGATTGCCGCACGATTACATTATCTCTCGTCGCGCTGGGAGCAGCCGTACTTAAAGCTCAATTGTGCCGCGCTCAACGACAATTTACTCGATAGCGAACTCTTTGGTCATGAGTCTGGTTCATTTACCGGCGCCAGCAAACGTCACGAAGGCCGTTTCGAACGTGCGGACAAAGGTTCGCTGTTTCTCGACGAACTGGCTACTACCTCTGCTCTTGTCCAAGAAAAGCTCCTGCGGGTTATAGAATATGGTGAGTTTGAGCGTGTGGGTGGTACGCGGCCGGTAAAAGTCGATGTCCGTTTAATCGCTGCGACCAACGAAGATTTACCAACATTAGCAGCAGAAAATCGATTCCGTGCTGATCTTCTCGACCGGCTTGCCTTTGATGTCATTACACTGCCCCCTTTACGAGAGCGCCAAGAAGACATCTTATTACTTGCCGAGCACTTTGCTATTCAAATGGCCCGCGAACTAGAACTTGAGTGCTTTGCCGGCTTTACCAATAAAGCCAAAGAAACATTAATGAGCTATCACTGGCCTGGCAATGTTCGCGAACTTAAAAATGTGGTGGAACGCAGTTTATATCGCCACAATAGCGCGCATTTGCCCTTGCATGAGATTACTTTAAATCCGTTTAGCAGCCCTTGGCGGCCGATTAGTTCTAGTGGTGCTCATGGCCAAGTGCAAACGGACACGTCGCCGTCAGTGGCAAGCAACAATGCCCAGTCAAAAAGTGCCCAGTCAGAAGTTAACTGCGAAGATTCTGCTACAATGACAGCAACGAGCCGTGAACAGACTCAAGCGCCAGGCTTTGCGATTAATCTGCAACAATCCGTAGACTTTAAGCAGGTCAGCCAAGATTTTGAAATCGACTTAATTCAGCAAGCACTGCAACACTGTCAGTTCAATCAAAAGAAAACCGCTGAGTTTTTGCAGCTGACTTATCATCAGCTGCGTGGTTATTTGAAGAAGTATCAATTACTCGAGGGTACCAATGGCGACGACTAAGCGTTCGCTTCTAAAGACATGCACGGCGGCTCTTTGCCTACCTATACTGATTGCCTGTGCACCACAGTCGGAGCAAGAAGCAACCTTAGGGGTATTGTATTGTGCCGAAGGTAACCCGGAGTCGTTTAATCCACAATTAGTTACTTCCGGCACCACATTAGACATGACTGCGGCACAACTTTATGATCGTCTCATCGAGTACAGTCATAAAGAAAATAACTATCAACCTGCTCTCGCTGAACGCTGGACCATCGACGAGCAGGGACTTCGATATACCTTTTATCTGCGCGACGATGTGCAATTTCATAAAACTGACTGGTTTCAGCCTTCGCGGCCATTGAACGCTGAAGATGTCGTTTTTAGTTTTCGTCGCTGGTTTGACCCTAGCCACCCATTTCATTCAGTTTCAGGACGTGGTTATCCATTTTTTACGGCCAGCGGCATTACCGAATTGATTGACTCGATGAATGTTCTCGACGAACACACTGTCGAAATCCGCCTCAAACAGCAAGATAGCTCTTTTCTCGCCAATCTAGCCTCTGATTTCGCCGTGATTCTATCTGCAGAATACGGCAAGCAATTGCTTGCAGCCGGCACGCCCGAGTTCATCGACCAACGACCCATTGGTACTGGGCCATTTCAGTTTAGTGATTTCCGTAAAGACGTTCTGGTACGTTATCACCGACATCCAAACTACTGGCGTGAATTGGCAGCGAGCGAGCAGATTGTGTTTCGCATTACCCAGAGCGACCATAAGCGCATGCTGATGTTACTCACTCGCGACTGCGATATTTCCCCCTATCCACCAGCGCGCGATGTCGAATGGCTTCGTGAAAAAGAAAGTATTGAGTTACAAGCAACCGTCAGTCCAAATACCGCATTCTGGGCGTTCAATACCGAACGGCCGCCATTTGATGACCCTCGCGTACGCCAAGCACTCGCCCATGCCATTGACCGAGATGCGTTATTAAGAGCTGTTTATTTTGAACACGCTGTGCGGGCCGACTCGATCCTGCCGAACACCTCGTGGGCGCATCACCCGATTCCGGACGCGTATCGCTTTGACCCTGAGCGCGCTCGCGAACTCTTAGCAGAAGCCGACTTAGCCGATGGATTTAGCATGGATATCTGGGCCATTCCGGTGCAGCGTGGTTACAATCCAAATGCCCGGCTGATGGCTGAACGCATGCAATCAGATCTCGCCCGCATTGGCGTCCGCGCGAATATCGTCAGCTATGAATGGAGTACCTTTCGCCGTCGTTTAGCTGAAGGATTGCACGACAGTGTCCTCATCGGCTGGTCTGCTGATCACGCCGACCCAGATAATTTCTTTCGCCCTTTATTAAGTTGTCGCGCCAAAGAGTCAGGCAATAATCGCGCCCAATGGTGCGACCCATTGTTTGATGACCTTCTTAATGCGGCAATTCGCACCGAGCTCATGCCAACCCGGCAGAACTTTTATCAACAGGCACAAGAATACCTCGCTGTCGAAGTGCCCTTGCTGCCGATTGCTCACTCCGTGCGTTTCCAGGCCAGTCAAGCAGATATTAAAGGCTTGCAACTTGCCCCATTTGGGGGCATCGAATTGCGTCGGGTGAAACACAGTGACACGCAGGAGGTGCAACCATGACACGATACCTGCTGCGTCAAATAACCCTGCTATTTTTTACCTTATTAGCTCTCAGTTTATTCACATTCTGTTTAAGTTATTGGTTTGCTGGTTCCGCAGTCACCAATAGCAGCGGCATTTTTCCTGATGATCCAAGTTATTCCGCCATTGCTGCTGCACGCGGTTTTGATGGTGGCTATTTTGGGCAATATATTGCCTATTTGCGCCATCTATTTGCTGGTGATTGGGGGCGCTCACTTTTAGACGGGGCGCCTGTGTTCGAGCAGTTGATTATTCGTTTCGGCGCGAGTCTCGAGATTATGCTCTTAGCGCTCTTGGTCGCTTGGGTTCCGGGCGTCGCTTTTGGCGTACTTGCGGCCCTGAAACCAGGACGTTCAGCGGACAATACCATTCTCGGCATGAGCATTTCCGGCTATTCGATTCCCGTTTTTTGGTTTGCCCAGCTCGCCATTCTTATTGTCGCGGTACAATGGGGACTGACACCCATTGCCGGCCAGATTAATCCCCTCTTTGACATCCCGGCAGTCACGGGGTCGATTCTCATTGACATTGCACTAGCGCAACCGGCCAATCCGCAAGCCGCCTATAACAGCGCATTCATGCATATGATTATGCCGGTTACTGTGCTCGCCATTATGCCGATGATGTTACTAATACGGCTCACACGGAATAGCATGCTGGATGTCTTAAATAAAAACTATATTGTGTCGTCCTACGCCAAAGGTATGTCGACCCGCCGCGTGCTCTGGTCACACGCCTTGCCCAATGCGATGCAACAAGTTATTCGTCAACTCAGCAACCTTATTAGCCTGCTCATTGCCAATACGTTTATTTTAGAAGTTATATTTTCCTGGCCCGGTATTGGTAATTGGCTTGTACGGAGTATTTACGAACGCGACTACCCGGTCATTCAGGGCGGACTCTTAATTATTGGTAGCTTAATCTTAGTCACTCATGTACTGCTTAATCTGTTCCATGCGTGGCGCTACCCGCAAGTGAGGAAAGACCTCTATGCCGCGCCCTAATTTATATTACGAAGAGCGAATGCCCTCGCCACTGCAACGCGTTTGGCTTGAGTTTCGACGCAATGCGTTTGCTATTGGGGCCTTATATATTCTGATATTCATTGTCTTTATCAGCCTATTCGGTCCATTGCTAACCCCTTATGGGCCGAATCAGCAGTTTATTGACGCCATCTCATTACCCCCTGCTTGGTCAGTTAACGGTGACGTGCGATTTCTTCTAGGCACCGACGAGCTCGGTCGTGACATGATTACGCGGCTGATTTATGGTGCGCGCTATAGCTTTGCATTACCCTTACTGGTGGTGATTATTTCTGCTTTGATTGGGGTGACATTGGGTGCTGTGGCAGCGATGACGGTTGGGGTGAAAAGCTCAACGCTGAAGCATCTACTTGATGTTTTAATGTCAATTCCGTCGCTGTTGCTCGCCCTTGTGATTATCGCTTTAACTGGGCCGGGCTTAGGTAATGCGTTACTTGCCATTGGCCTCGTAATGATCCCGCAGTTTCTGCACGTCACCCGTAACGCTATTCACGACGAACGGCGCAAACCCTATGTCACCGCTAGCCGGTTAAATGGCGTATCCGACTACTATTTATTGACGATGGTCTTTTTCCCTAACATCGTTCGCGTGCTCGTTATTCAATTTACTATTGGTTTGTCCGTTGCGATTTTTGACATCGCCGCGCTCGGCTTTCTGCGCCTCGGCGCTCAAGCACCAACGCCGGAATGGGGCTCGATGCTAGCGCAAAGCCTAGAAGTCGCTTACGTGACACCTTGGGTCATGGCACTACCCGGCTTAGCATTATTTATTGCGCTGGTCAGCGTGAACTTAGTCGGTGAAACGTTGCGCCAAGCCATCCAAAAACAGTTGGAGCAATAACTATGCTCTTGGATATTCGCAATTTGACCATCCGAACCAAAACAAATATCGGCACCGTTAATGTTCTTGATAAGGTTAATTTGCAGATTCACGAAGGCGAAATTCACACCTTAGTCGGCGAATCTGGCTCAGGCAAAAGCCTAATTGCCCGCGCGATTATGGGCTTTTTAAGTGAACGCTGGGACGTCACTGCCGATCGAGTCTGGTTTGAAGGTAAAGATCTTTTAAGCCTCAGCGCTGCAGAACGACGAGACATTATCGGTGTCGACATTGCGATGATATTTCAGGATGCCAAGAGTTATCTCGACCCGAATTTAACCATCGGCGAGCAACTCAGTGAAGCCGTACTTGATCGTGACCTTGATGGGAGCTGGTGGCAACGCTCAAAACAGCGTAAAGAGCGCGTTATTTCTTTGCTTCATCGAGTTGGGATTAAAAACCACAAAGCCATGATGCAATCCTATGCGCATGAACTGTCCGAAGGTGCGGCACAGAAAATCATGATTGCTAGTGCGATTGCCCATCGGCCAAAGCTCTTGATTGCAGACGAACCGACGTCAACCATGGAGCCCGCAACGCGCCAACAAATTTATCGCCTGCTGGCACAGTTTCATGCTCGCTATGGCATGTCGATGCTGATGATCAGCCAGGATCTTGGCGCTATCATGCCGCAAACCGAACGTATCTCGATGATCTACAGTGGTCAGTTAATGGAAACCGGTCCTGCGGAACCGCTCTTACAAAAACCCTATCATCCTTATACTGAAGCGTTGTTGAATACTTCGCTCTATCGGCAAGCGGAGTCACAGCCACGCACCAAGTTACCAACGCTCCCAGGGGTTGAGCCTACTCTGCAGCATCTGCCGATTGGTTGCCGCTTGGGACCACGTTGTCCCTATGCTAAACCGGAATGCATTAAGACACCGAAGACATTGAAGCTCCGTGACCGCATGTACGCGTGCCATCACCCAGTGAACCTGGAGGATTAAGATGAAGCCATTATTAGTGGTCGAATCCTTGCGCAAGGTTTACCACAGCCGCACCGGCCTCTTTCAACAGCAAACCACAGTCGCCCTCGATGATGTCAGTTTTACCGTCAATGAAGGCCAAACCTTGGCCGTCATGGGTACTAATGGTTCTGGTAAATCGACTTTAGCGGCGCTCATCAGCGGCGCCGTTGCGCCGACTTCCGGTCGTTTAGTTTTCGCCGGAGAAGAACTAGAAGCTGGCAATTATCGGCAGCGCGCCCAAGTGATTCGGATGATTTTTCAAGACGCTGATGCGTCCTTAAATCCACATTTGACGCTAGGTCGGCAACTCGAAGAGCCTCTCCTGTTTAATACCAAGCTCAATGCCCGTCAACGCCATGAGCGGATTATGAAAACCTTACACCAAGTCGGTTTACTTGCTGAGCACATGGTGTTTTACCCGCATATGATGTCAACAGGACAAAAACAACGGGCAAGTATCGCCCGTGCAATCATTTTGCAGCCAAAATTATTGGTTGCTGACGAGGCACTCGCAACGCTTGATTCGTCGGTACGGGCTCAGATTATTAATCTGTTACTGGATCTCCAACGTGATCTTAAAATGTCCTATATCTTTATCTCGCAAAGCCCAGAAATCGTTCGGCATCTCGCTGACGAAGTGATGATTATGAAAGATGGCCAAGTCATCGAACATGGGGATGTTCAGGACGTATTTACAGCACCGAAAGAACAGTATACCGAGCTGATGTTGATGTCAGAGTTGCAGCGCAAATAGTTGGGTAAAAACTATACCAGACGTGCACCTCAGCTTGAGAAGCCTGCTCGATTTTGTTAGCGTGTTGCAGTTTGTGAGGCTGTGTTAACAGTTTAAAAACGTTGTTCGGGCTGTTTAGCAAAAGTTTTGTCGCAATTCGCTTGCTAAACCTTCTGAGCTCCACATACTAACTTTAGCGATAACCATAATAAGAACGCCAACCAATAGGAGTATCATTTTGGAAACAGGAACACTGATTTCTCTCGCCATTTATTTCATCGCCATGCTAGGGATTGGCGTCTATGGCTACTACAAGTCAACCAGTGATTTATCCGATTACATGCTCGGTGGTCGCCGCCTTGGGCCGGGCGTCACCGCTCTGTCTGCGGGTGCATCCGACATGAGTGGATGGATGCTGATGGGGTTACCAGGCGCATTCTTTGTCGCCGGCTTCTCCGAGGTTTGGATTGCCATTGGTTTAGTCGCTGGTGCCTATGTCAATTACCGCGTTGTGGCTCCAAGACTGCGTATGTATACCTACATGGCAAAAGACTCGATCACCATTCCCGACTTCTTTGAAAACCGCTTCAACGATAACTCACGTGTTCTGCGTTTAGTTTCCGCGATCGTTATTATCATCTTCTTCACACTATATACATCGTCCGGTTTAGTCGCCGGTGGCACACTGTTCGAAAATGCCTTTGGTATGGACTACCACTACGGGTTACTGTTAACCGCCGGTGTGGTTGTCGCATACACGCTCATTGGTGGCTTTTTGGCGGTCAGCATGACCGACTTTGTGCAGGGTTGTATCATGTTCATCGCTTTGGTGATGGTACCTCTGGTAGCCTTCTCGGTACTCGGTGGCAGCAGTGAAGTGGTGACCCAAGTTCGTGATTTAAACCCGGGCATGCTAAACCCATTCTACGGCGCGACATTCCTTGGTGTCGTTTCGTTACTCGCATGGGGCTTAGGTTATTTCGGTCAACCGCATATCATTGTGCGTTTTATGGCGATTAAATCGGTTCGTGACTTTAAAGTCGCGCGTCGAATTGGTATGACGTGGATGATTGTCGCGATTATTGGTGCCATGCTCACCGGTATCGCGGGCGCTGCGTATGTGCAAGTGTACGGTGGCGCACTGACCGGCAATGTCTATATGTCTGCTGATGGCTCGCTCGCTAATGCTGAGACGATTTTCATTGTCTTGTCGCAGATTCTCTTCCACCCACTCGTTGGTGGTTTCCTCTTAGCCGCCATTCTCGCAGCAATTATGAGTACGATTTCGTCGCAATTGCTGGTGACGTCAAGTGCGCTAACTCAGGACTTCTATAAGAGTTTCTTGCACAAAGACGCGTCCGACAAAGTACAAGTACTAGCGGGGCGTTTATCAGTGTTAATCGTTGCCCTCATCGCCATTGCCCTTTCATGGGTTCCGCGCGACACCATTCTCGGCCTAGTTGGTAATGCTTGGGCTGGCTTCGGTGCTGCATTTGGACCACTGATTATCCTTAGCTTGTATTGGAAATATATGAATCGCTGGGGCGCCTTAGCCGGTATGGTTGTAGGGGCTGTCACCGTGTTGTTCTGGATTTACGTACCAATCAACGGTGCGCCGCTCAGCGCGCATTTATACGAAATGGTACCAGGCGTAATTCTGTCAACACTGGCGATTCTGATTGTCAGTAAGCTGACCCAAGATCCTGAAGCTGCTGTGCAAAAAACCTTTGACGACATGGAAGTTGAAATGAAGGAACATGCTGAGACGCCAGCTACAGCCGAGCAAAAAGGTTAAGCTGCTCTATTAGCAGTCATTGCAAGTCTTGCAATTAAAAAGGGGGACAACCTAGGATTGAAACTTGGTTGTCCCCCTTTGCTATTCGCTGTAAAAATAAACCGCAAACTCGCATTTCTGCCAATTTAATTTAAGTGCAAACAGTGCCTATCGAGTCGGACCGCCATTACGACGTTTCTTCATGATCCGTAATTCGTCCAGAATTAAATCCTTTAAACGAATTGTCGTCTCATAGCCGATATCAATCGCTTCGCTGCCATGGTCAAATTCAAGTAAGCCAATATCACCGAGTTTAGGTTGTAATAAAATATCTGGCGGATCCCCAGCCATTCGAGCCTTGGTTATCCGCTCTTGCATGATATCAATCGAACCCGCCATGACGCCAAGCATGCTTGGGGACTTCGGCTCCCGCGTGAATTTTTGCCGAACTTCCGCCATAAATTGCGAACTACGCGCTAAAAAGCTTTGAAAACCATTTTGCTCATCGTCAACTTTTTTACTGTCGCTCGAGGCTTTTGCCTGCTTCGCCGTCTTATCGCTATCACTTTGCGGTGCTTGAGAAGCCGCTGGTGCATGATCATCGACATGAACCTGCGAATTTAAATGCACCGCGATAACAAAGTCGGCTTCGAGTGCCCGTGCCAATGAGACTGGAACAGGGTTAACTAGGGCGCCGTCAACGAGCCAGCGACCGTCATAGGATTTAGGCGCTAACAAACCCGGCATTGCACAACTCGCTCGCGCAACAGAAAACAGATCGCCTTTCTTTAGCCAAATTTCTTTACCCGTATACAAGTCCGTCGCAATTGCGGCGTAACGGCGTTCAAGCGTACTTATTTCAAGCGCTCCAAAGCGTTCACGGGCGTGGTTAAAGACTTTTTCGCCGCCGACCATGCCACCGCTCGATAAACCAAAGTCGAGTAGATTGAACACTGCCCAGCGGTCCATGCCGCGCACCCATTTTTCTAATTCATCGAGTTTTCCAGCAGCGTATGCCCCACCGACGAGAGAACCAATGGAGGTGCCCGTGACTATTTGAATCTCGATCCCCATATCTTCCAACGCCCGAATCACGCCAATATGCGCCCAGCCGCGTGCAGCACCGGAACCTAGAGCTAGGCCGACCTTGAGCTTATTATTTGTCGCCATTGCCATCACCTCCCTCAGATAACACCCATGCATCGATTTGTTGGCTTAATAATTCGAGTGGTAATGCCCCGTGACGGAGCACTTGCCAATGAAACTCGCGGACATCGAAATCATCACCGAGTGCGGCTTCCGCCTTATCTCGCAGACCTTGAATGTGCAACTGTCCGATTTTATAAGCCAATGCTTGTCCGGGCAGCGCCATGAAGCGCTCGGCTTCGGAAACCGCTCGTGCTTCCTGCACCGGTGCATTAGCATACATATAGTCCAAGACGTCCTGACGCGACCAACCATAAGCATGAATACCCGTGTCGACGACTAACCGAATTGCCCGCCATAACTCAGCAATATACTGCCCGTAGCGGTCATAGGACTCGTAAACACCTAGCTCGTCACCCAGTGACTCAGCATACAAGCCCCAGCCTTCATTGAAAGCAGTTTCCACGCCGTAACGCCGAAATGGCGGCAGGTGTTCCATTTCCCGTTGTAACGCGAGTTGATAATGATGACCTGGAATCGCCTCATGCAAAGTCAACGCGCCTTTCGCCCACGTCGGTCGTGCCGGTAAGTCATAGGTATTGAGATAGAAAATACCGGGGCGACTGCCGTCTTCTGAAGGAACTGAATAGCTACCTGAACTTGCGCTGCGCTCACGAAACTCTTCCACTTTGCGAATTTCATATCCTGCTCTTGGTAAACGTTCAGCGAAAAATAATCGCTCGGTTCGTTCTTCAACCGCGGCTGCAAACGCTCGGTAATCCGCTAACATTTCTTCTCGTGTCGCATAATGAAACTGTGGATCATCGCGCGTGAAAGCGAAAAACTCGGCCAACGTTCCGGTAAAATCAACTTCATCCATCACTGTGCCGATAGCATCGTGCAAACGTGCAACTTCGGAGAGGCCAATGGCGTGAATCTCGTCAGCGGTTAAATTTGTCGTGGTATGGAAACGTACAGCAAATTCATACCATGCTTTCCCGTTGGGAAGAGTGCCGATCCCAAATTCATCGGTTCGCGCGGCCGGTAAATACTCAAATTCAAGAAAATCGGCAAGTGCCCTATAAGCAGGTAACACCGCTTCCTGCAACGCCGCTTGATAGCTAGCGGATAACTCGGTTCGCGACGCTTCAAGCGTCTCCGGTAATAGCAATAACGGCTGCCAAAAAATGCTCGACTGATAATCTTCTGTTGCAATGGCATGGGTTCGAACTTGGTCAATTAAGCGTTGGACAACAACCGCAGGCAGCACAACATCTTGCTCGATACCTTGGCGCATATTGCGCTCTATACCAGCGAAAAATTGCGGTATTTGCCGCATCCGCCGCTCCCATTGGGCATAATGCTCCAACTGACCAAATGGCTGAGCGCCGGTTCCCGAGCCTAGCACTGCCAATTGACTTGGCGCATTATAGAATTGATTCATCGGGATTAAATGCTCAGGAAATTGCATTTGTTCAAGAGCGACGCGGCGATCCCGTCGAAATAATTGATAGGTCAGGTAATCGGACTCACTCAGCTGCGCAGGATCGATTCGTTCGACTGCAGCTAAGTACTCTTCTTCCAACATCCGCTGGCGGTACCTATGTTCTTCACTATAGACATCCGGCAAACGGTCGTGTTGTTGCCCTTGTCCCATCAGCGTTGCTTGTAACGGATTTAGCTCTAAGTTGGCTTGAAAGTAAGCGTCATAGATTTTAGTTAAAGTAGCAGCGGTAGGACTACCTGCTGAACCGGACGGAGCCGAAGTATCTCGTGGGCTGCAGGCAACCACAAAGATCAGGGCAACAATAAAAGCAATTGGAATGAACCAAGTACTTTGGGTTGTTGTTAAACGAGAGAAACGTAATTTTTGCAACTGTAAATTTTGAACCATCGACATGTACTGTTATCCATTCCAAGCACAACGTTAATTGAGCTGAAATCATGCCATATTCACACACAACAAACTAGCAGGAAAAACCCCCATTATTGGCTCGCAACAATGGGGGTTTGAATCATCGTTCTGGAATTATGTCGGCAACAGTGTTCACGAATATACCTGCCAACTAAAACACGCTTTAATCTTCGAGTGCTTCCGGAGTTTCTGCAAGCGCTGGGTCATCAGCTGCAATGGTTGGCTTCAGTAACAACATGTCGCGTAGTTGCTTCTCAACTTCATTGGCAATCTTTGGATTATCTGCCAAGAATTTCATTGAGTTTGCTTTGCCTTGACCAATTTTATCGCCTTTATAGCTATACCAAGCACCGGCTTTATCAATCAGTTTGTGCTTCACACCTAAATCGATCAGTTCGCCTTCTTTAGAAATCCCAGCACCGTACATGATCTGGAAGTTAGCTTCTTTAAACGGCGGTGCAACTTTGTTCTTCACGACTTTCACACGCGTTTCGTTACCAACAACCTCATCGCCTTCTTTTAGCGAACCTGTCCGGCGAATGTCTAAACGTACAGACGCATAGAATTTCAGTGCATTACCACCGGTCGTTGTTTCTGGGTTACCAAACATGACACCGATTTTCATCCGAATCTGGTTAATGAAAATACACATGGTGTTTGATTTTTTAATGTTGGCGGTTAGCTTGCGCAATGCCTGTGACATTAGGCGTGCTTGCAAGCCCATGTGCGAGTCACCCATTTCACCTTCAATTTCGGCTTTCGGCGTTAATGCGGCAACCGAGTCAACGATAATCACATCAACGGCGGCGGAACGAACCAACATGTCACAGATTTCTAAGGCTTGTTCACCCGTATCTGGTTGCGACACTAATAACTCGTCAACCTTAACCCCTAATTTCTCCGCATAGACTGGATCGAGAGCGTGTTCCGCATCAACGAACGCACAAGTCTTCCCTTGCTTCTGCGCTTCGGCGATAACTTGCAACGTTAAGGTGGTTTTACCGCTTGATTCTGGACCGTAAATTTCAATCACACGTCCGCAAGGAAGACCGCCAATACCAAGAGCGATATCTAAACTTAATGAACCGGTTGAAATCGCTTCGATATCCATGGCTCGATTATCGCCTAAACGCATAATCGCACCTTTACCAAACTGCCGTTCGATCTGACCGAGCGCAGCAGCCAGCGCTTTTTGTTTGTTCTCGTTCATATTTATCGCTCCGCTATTCTTGCAAAACTGTTCGATTGGAAACTAACCTAATTGCTAACAAGTATACTGGTTATCTATACAGTATCAAGCCGATTTGGCGATTTCTTACAAAACTTTCTTAAATATTTTAATAACTACTTATTTTTCAGACAGATAAAACGACAACTTAGCTAATGCATGGGCACAAGCTTGGGCGCGAATCTGTTGGCGATCACCATTAAAGTACTGGATATCACTGTATAACTTTTTGCCAATGGCAAACCCAAAACACACCATGCCGACCGGCTTTGCTCGTGTTCCCCCATCTGGGCCAGCAACACCGGTTGTACTCACCGCCACTGCCGTTTGTAACAGCAGTTGTGCGCCGCGCGCCATGGCTTGAGCGCACTCAACAGAAACCGCGCCGTGTTGCTCCAATACAACATCGGCGACGCCAAGCACATCGGTCTTGACTTGATTACTATAACTAACCACGCTGCCCTGAAACCAAGCGGAACTACCCGGCCGATCGGTACATGCACTTGCAACCCCGCCGCCAGTACAGGACTCTGCTGTGGCCAATAACCAGTCCTTGGCCTGGAGTTGTTCAGCAAGTTTTGCCACTGAATCGGCAATTGCGGGGATTTTTTGCGCAGTCATAAACGATCCTTTACGATTTAGGCTTGGATTTTTGCTGTGAAAACGTGATCATAGCGTATGCACCTGATGTGCTTCGCTCGGGTAACAAGGCACACACCGGAAAACACGAACAGTTGGTACTTGGTTTTATGTCGGCAAGCGCATCTTTCATTGAGCGATGACCTGACAAAGTACATACTAGCTCAAGCATTATTCACGTATCGACAAAATAATAACAGGGACTCATGGCAGATTCAGCAACTTCGCATACACCTATGATGCAACAGTACTTAGCGATCAAAGCACAGCATCCAGACATTTTGCTGTTTTATCGCATGGGCGATTTCTATGAGCTCTTCTACGACGACGCTGAGCGAGCCGCTGATCTACTCGACATTACCCTGACCCAACGTGGTCAATCGGCCGGTCGGCCGATCCCCATGGCCGGCGTACCCTACCATGCGGTCGAAGGCTACCTCGCGCGCCTAATCAAACTCGGCGAGTCTGTCGCAATTTGTGAACAAATCGGCGATCCGGCAACGAGCAAGGGTCCGGTGGAACGTCAAGTCGTCCGTATTATTACGCCTGGCACAGTCACTGACGAAGCCCTACTTGAACCGGCTCGGGAAAATCTCTTAGTTGCGGTCGTAGCCGGTGAGCGCACGCGTTGGGGCTTGGCCATTGTCGATATTGCCAGTGGTCGTTTTACCATCACGGAAGTTGAACATAACGACGCGTTACGCAGCGAGCTAGAACGCTTGCAACCGGCTGAACTACTTCATCCAGAATCATTATCTGTCAGCGAATTCGCACCCCATGGCAGCAAAACCCGCCGTCGACCCGACTGGGAATTTAGCCATGATAGTGCCTTTGAATTACTCTGCCGACAATTCCAAACGCAAGACCTACAAGGCTTCGGAATCGCTGCAGAACATCTTGGCATCGCTGCGGCCGGCTGCGTGCTGCAATATATTAAAGATACCCAACGCGCAAGCTTGCCGCACTTACGTGCGCTACGACAGGAACAACGTAGTGAGGCGATTCAACTCGATACGATTAGCCGCAAGAACCTTGAAATAAGTCAAAACTTACAAGGCGGTAAAACCCACACGCTTATCGCCGTGTTAGACCGCACCAAAACACCAATGGGCGCCCGATTATTGCAGCGTTGGCTCCATCGTCCATTACGCAGCCATGCACGGGTTAACGACCGCTTAAATAAAGTTTCGGCCCTGATCGAAACCGGTGCCTGGTTAAATTTACAGCCGCTCTTGCAGGACATCGGTGACGTGGAACGCATCCTTGCACGGGTTGCCTTAGGTAGCGCACGACCGCGTGATTTAACTCGTTTACGCCAAGCCCTGACAATGCTGCCGCAGATCAATGACTATCTCCAGCAAGACGGCTTGGTGACCAACTTTGCCGCATTCGAGTGTTTTGATAATCTTGCGACTCTTCTAACAACCGCAATTGTCGACCAGCCTCCGGTATTAATCCGTGATGGTGGTGTGATTCGCTCCGGTTACCATGAAGAGCTTGATCGTTTTCGCGAACTTAGCGCCGGCGGAACCCAACAACTTGACGATCTCGAGCAACGCGAGCGTGAACGCACTGGTATCAGTAATCTTAAAATAGGCTTTAATAAAGTTCACGGCTATTACATTGAATTGAGTCGACTCGCTGCAGACAAAGTTCCGCCCGAATATCAACGTCGGCAAACACTGAAGAACGCTGAACGTTATATCATTCCTGAATTAAAAACCTTTGAAGACTTGGTCCTGCAAAGCCAGAGCCGAGCTCTGGCATTAGAAAAAGAGCTGTACCAAGACATTCTTGAGCGCTTACGTGAGCAGATAGCCAGCTTGCAGGAGACTGCTGCACAGCTTGCTCGCCTCGATGTTTTCTGTTGCTTCGCCGAACGCGCCGTAACCCTCAATTACACTCGTCCGAGTTTTCATGACGGTGAAGGTTTAACGATTCAACAAGGGCGTCACCCGGTGGTCGAAGCTGTCATTAGTCAGCCGTTCATCGCCAACGATACTGAATTCACAGACGCGCAACGTTTACAGATAATTACTGGTCCAAATATGGGCGGTAAATCAACCTACATGCGGCAAACCGCACTGATTGTGCTGCTCGCCCACACCGGCTGCTATGTGCCAGCACAAAGCGCTGACATTGGCTTAGTTGATCGGATCTTCACCCGCATTGGAGCGGCCGACGAGCTCGCTTCCGGACGTTCAACCTTTATGGTAGAAATGACCGAAACCGCGAACATCCTACATAACGCTTCACGTCATTCGTTAGTGTTGATGGACGAAATCGGTCGCGGGACCTCAACCTATGATGGATTATCGCTAGCATGGGCTTGTGCCGAAGCCTTGAATGACATTGGGGCAATGACACTATTTGCCACGCACTATTTCGAGTTAACCGGCCTTGCCGAGCAGCTGCCAGCCACCTGTAATCGACATGTGGATGCGACCGAGACCAATGATCAGGTCGCGTTCTTGTACCACTTGAAAGCGGGAGCAGCGAGCCGTAGCTTCGGTATCCAAGTTGCACGTTTAGCGGGCGTACCGGAGCGAGTTTTAGGTCGAGCTAAGCATTACTTAGCAGAACTTGAAGCGCGCTATAACCAAGCCGAGCAAGACGCCACCGGCCTACCAGAGCAAGGTCATCATGCATCACAATCAAATCATGGTGAACAGCAATTAGGTTTACAGTTGCCGATCGATACCGAACAGCACCCTCTGTGGCTGCGCTTAGCGGCAATCGAGCCAGACGAAATTAGCCCGAAGCAAGCTTTGGCTTTGCTGTATGAATTGAAGAAATTACAGAAATGAGACTAGCACCTGAAGGTGCTAGTCGTCTGAGAAAATAGATTCGTTCGACAGCCCTTGTTGACCCATGATGTCACGCAGCCGGCGTAACGCTTCAACTTGAATTTGGCGTACACGCTCGCGGGTTAAAGCAATTTCACGGCCGACATCTTCAAGTGTTGCTGGTTCGTAACCCAATAAGCCAAAACGACGAGCTAAGACTTCTTTTTGTTTCGCGCTTAAGTTATCGAGCCAAAGTAACAAACGCTCACGTAGGTCGTCGTCTTCCAGTATACCTTCTGGGCCAAGCTCACTTTCATCGGCAATGATATCAAGCAGACCTTTCTCACCTTCACCAGATAGTGGTGTGTCGACCGACGCAATTCGCTCATTCAAACGCAGCATTTTGGTGACATCTTCGACTGGGCATTGCAAACTACGCGCAATATCTTCAGCGGTCGGCTCGTGCTCTAAGGTCTGCGCTAATTCGCGGGCAGCACGCAGGTAGATATTTAATTCTTTGACCACATGAATCGGTAAACGAATCGTTCGCGTCTGATTCATGATTGCACGTTCAATGGTTTGTCGAATCCACCAAGTCGCGTACGTTGAGAATCGAAAACCACGCTCAGGGTCGAATTTTTCTACCGCTCTAATTAAACCAAGGTTGCCCTCTTCGATTAAGTCGAGCAGTGCTAAACCACGGTTTTGATAGCGGCGTGCGATTTTAACCACTAAACGTAAATTACTTTCGATCATGCGTTGGCGCGCTTTCATGTCGCCTTGCAAAGCCTTGCGCGAGAAAAACACTTCTTCTTCGGCAGTTAACAATGGTGAGAACCCTATCTCATTGAGATACAGTTGTGTGGCATCTAACTTACGTTGATATTTAGAACTATTCGCTAATGCCTCTTCGAGTTCTGCATCGATTTCTTCGCGGCCTTCATCAACCGCAACATCGCCTGAAAACTCTAGGTCATCCGCGTCGTTGTCCTGCTCGTTCTCTGCTTCTTCTCGCATGCTCCACCCCTAAAAACGGCTGCGAATGACTATTTTTTCGGCAGGTAATTCTCTGGATTGACTGAGTTACCCCGAAAACGCAGTTCAAAGCGCAATCGTACATCTTCCCTACCACTGCTGCCCATGGTCGCAATTTGCTGACCAGACTCCACCCATTGTTGCTCTTGGACAAGAATCTGTTCGTTGTGACCATATGCGGTTATATAATCATCACTATGTTTCAAAATGATTAACTGTCCATAACCTCGCAGTGCAGTACCTACGTAAACCACACGCCCAGCCGCTGCTGCCTGCACCGGCTCACCTCGGCGTCCGGCAAACTCCATACCATTGCCGCCAGCTTGATTCGAAAAACGCCGCACCAATTGGCCTTGGCTTGGCCATTGCCAACGAATTTCCGCATTGGTCTGCTGACGTTGCGGTGGCGCCGACGGTCGCGTTGTCGTCTGCGTTGTCGTGCCTTGAGTGGGTGTACTAGTTCCAGTCGTCGGTGGCGCTGTAGCTACCGTTGTTGGGCGACTAGCTTCCTGTTTTGGCACTGTTTTTTGTTGGTTTACGTTACCACCATACTCGCTCTGCGAAGATGTGGCAATAGGGTTTACTATAACATTTGACTGATTATTGTTATTTTCTTTGATGGAAGTGTTGCGTGCCGCGGTTTGTCGCGTATGCGCAGCGGAATCACGCAAACGTAAAGTTTGCCCAACAAAGATCGTATAGGGATCCTGTAGATTGTTGAGCCGGGCTAGTTCGCGTAAATCCATATTGGCTCGAAACGCAATAGAGTAAAGGGTTTCACCACGCTGAACTTGATGGGTATCCCCGTGTAATGAGGCTTTTTCATAATCATGGACGCTAAAGCCACGATAAACGTGGTCGACGGGAGCCGGCGTTGTCGTACTTGAGCAGCCACCGAGCGTCAAGACAAGCGCACTGAGAACCACTAACCTAGCCCACACGCTATGCGAATAAACGTGTGTGGACTTAGTCATGATGAACATACCTTGTCGTCGCTGCACTCGGACTCCTGTCAGTGATCAGTTAGCGAACAATGAGGTAAACAATAACAGCTAACGCGACAATAGCCCAACCTATGGTGTCGAGATGCTGACGTAAGTGCTTCTCCATAATCGGCCCGCCCCAACGCATGAGCCATGCAACTAAAAAGAAGCGCATGCTGCGGCCAATAATGGAAGCGATTACGAAGGGTAAAAAGGCGATCGCTAAAACCCCTGCTGTCACGGTAAATACTTTATAGGGTATGGGTGAGAAGCCGGCTAAAAATATCACCCAGAAACCCCATTCGGCAAACCAGTTTTGCGCGAGGACGAAGGTCTCTTGATACCCAAAGTATTCCAGTGCCGGCTGCACGATAGGTTCAAAGGCCAACATGCCAAGGAAATACCCGGCAATGCCACCGAGTACTGAGAAAATGGATGTTAATAGCGCGAAGCGAAACGCTTTCTCTGGCTGAGCAATTGCCATTGGTGCCAACATCACGTCAACCGGAATCGGGAAAATGACCGATTCAGCAAAGCTTACCCCAGCTAAAATTGAAGGTGCGCGACGATGTTGTGCCCACACTAATGCTTTGTCGTACAGGGCGGTAAATACCTTCACGCTAAATCTCCCTGAATTAATGGTACAAACTTCACTGAACCCTCACTTTTCTGTTGATAATCATCGCCCTGCCGCTCGACAACCAGCAGTTCTTGCGACTGCCCGCCGACCGGAATAATTAATCGACCACCGGCAGGATTGAGTTGTTCGAGCAACTTTTCTGGAATTCGTTCCGCCGCTGCAGTCACTAAAATCGCATCAAATGGTGCTTTGCTCGGCCAACCTTGCCAACCGTCACCGTGGCGTAATTGCACATTATGCAAATCGAGGCGTTTTAACCGTCGCTGCGCTTGATATTGCAACGAGCTAATTCGCTCAACCGAATAAACCTTAGCCACCAACTGCGCCAGAATTGCTGTTTGGTAACCGGATCCAGTACCAATTTCCAACACCGATTGCGGTTTTGTCTCCAGCACCAATTCAGTCATCTTTGCAACCATATACGGCTGCGAGATAGTTTGCCCCTTGCCGATCGGTAATGCGGTGTTGTCATAGGCTTGGTGCGCGAGTGATTCCGGCATAAACTCATGACGAGGGGTGGTCGCAATTGCATTTAAAACGGCATCATTACTGATTCCGACACTTTGTAATTTTTGCGCGAGTTTACGCGCAACGCCTTGGAAATTACTGACTATCATAAAGGTTTGCTTAACCACTCCTGAACTTGTTCTTGATCATCACGCGCTGTCATATCAACGGTTAACGGTGTAATCGACACATACCCGTCACGGATTGCTGCAAAATCCGTCCCAGGGCCATCATCTCGCTCAGGGCCAACTGGGCCATACCAAAAGATTTCTCGACCCCAGGGGTCACTGCCACGTACCATATTTTCTGCTCGGTGGCGACGGCCTAAACGCGTGGTTTTCCACCCTTTAAGTTGCTCATAGGGTAAATACGGAACATTCACATTAAGCACAAAGTCCGAACGCAATGGTTGCTTTTGTAATCGCTCAATTAATTCCGCGACAACTTGCGCGGCAGTTTCATAGTAATCATGACCATGTTCGGCCATTGATACAGCAATCGCCGGCAAGCCAACGAAACGCCCCTCTGTCGCTGCTGCAACCGTTCCCGAGTAAATAACGTCATCACCCATATTCGGCGCATCGTTAATACCTGACACGACTAAGTCCGGTTGATCGCCTAACGGCGAATTGGTGCCTATATGGACACAATCAGTCGGCGTACCATTGACCGAGAAAAAACCATTTTCAAGTTGCTCGACCCGCAACGGATTATGCAACGTCAACGAGTTACTCGCGCCTGAACAGTTGCGGTCAGGCGCTATCACGACCACCTCGGCAACCTGCGCCAAAGCCTTATGTAGCGCGGCTAGACCCGGTGCGCGAACACCGTCATCGTTACTCAATAGGATCTTCATCGTCATCACCATTACTCATAGCGTGGTGCGGAAAACTCACCAAGCTCTTGCAACACACTGGTAGCGAAACTGCCCGCAGGCAATGAAAAACGAACTTCCACCTCGCTATCGCTGATTTGCTGATAGTGAGCGTCTTGCAAGCGCAACCAAAGTTCGCGTCGATCAGGTTTCACTCGACTAGCGACTAAGCCTGCGTGCAACTCAGGAAACATACTCGCAACTTCAACTTCCAAAGCAAGAGCTTCAGCTTGTGCCGCACTCTCGCCATCGCCAAACAAAGGGCCACTTGGAATAATGTCGCCACTAGCCACTCGTTGCTGAATTTCTTCGTTGCAGTCAGTCGCAGTAAAAAATGAATGCGAGCCCGCTAGCAAAAACACATCACCCGCGAGTAATTTCGTTTGCACGGTTTCTATGCGTCGTTCCAGATAATGATTAAACAACCAAGAGCGTACCGATGACAACAAAATACTGCGCAGATTTCGATCTTTTATGCGCTTGCCCGCAAACATCGCCTCGGCTTGTTGAATGTTGCCTTGACCAAAACCAAAACGTTGTTCCCCGTAGTAATTAGGAATCCAGTTGCTAATCGCACTAAAGCGCGCTTGCAATGCGGCCGGGTCGCTCACCGAGGTAAGACGTAAGCGAAAATGATTAGCTTTATGCACGCCGCGACGCAGCTTTTTGCTCGACCGCACCGCATTTAATAAGGTCACTTGACCGCCAGCATAGCGCGGCGAAATCGAGCTTAACTCGACTGTGAAAATAGCCGCCCAATCGGGTTGAGTGAGCGCGGGTAGTTGCACTGAAAACCATTGTTCCGTCACCGCAAACTTATCTTTTAACCCGGAATACCCGACTTCACGAACCGGTACTCCAACCGCCTGAGCAATAAACTTTGCCACCTGCTCTGTGGTCAGTTGCGTTTTGCGAACGTGAA
>JAMCRH010000171.1 GCA_023380515.1 Gammaproteobacteria bacterium
TTGTTCATGCCAAGCAGTTAAAAAGTTAAATAAATGAGGTTTCAGTGGATCAACGTTTGCGTCTGTTACAACCCTGGTTGCAAAGTCAAGTGAGCGAGCTCGCTCCGAAATCCAGTTTTGTTGTCGAGTCACTTGCGGGTGATGCGAGTTTTCGACGCTATTTTCGGGTCGTCCTGCATTCTCCCAGCCAGTCGCAACAGCCGGACAGTCTGGTGCTAGTTGACGCGCCACCGCCAGAGTCGCTCGAGCCGTTTGTCTCGCTTGCTATTGCTTATCAAGAACAGGGTGTGCGCACACCGAAAATTCTGGCCACCGATGCAGAACTTGGCGTGATACTTTTGGAAGACTTCGGCAACCGATTGTTCGCGGATAATCTTTCAATGGCAACGGCACTACCGCGTTATCAAACTGCGATTGAACTGCTGCCTCAGATCATGGCGGTAAAACAACATCGCCAGGGGGCGATTCCGGATTATGACCGCGCCTTATTACAGCGCGAAAATAGCCTGTTTACCGACTGGTTATTGCAGGAACATTTAGGCCTCGAGTTGTCAGCCGCAGAGCAAGCGCTTTGGCAGCAGGTAAACGAATTGCTTATTGAGAACGCATTAGCGCAGCCACAGCTTGGTGTTCATCGCGATTACCACTCGCGCAACCTCATGCTACTGGCTGAGCCGCTACAAGGTGGACGTGATTTAGGCGTAATTGATTTCCAAGACGCGGTACGCGGCCCCATTACTTATGATCTTGTCTCCCTCCTGCGTGATTGCTATGTCGTTTGGCCGCGAGATTGGGTGTTGGCGCGCGTTGAAGAGGCGTATGCGCTATTGCAATCAGAAGGCCTCATTGACGGAGTGAGCCGGCAACAGTTTCTCCGTTGGTTTGATTTGATGGGCTTACAGCGCCATACCAAAGCCAGCGGAATTTTCGCACGTCTTTACCATCGGGATGGCAAGGCAGGTTACTTGGCTGATGTCCCGCGCACCGTGCAGTATCTTGTTGACGTATCCGCTGATTATCCGGAATTAGCGGACTACCATGACTGGCTAAAAACACGCATTCAACCGGCCATTGCGGCTAAGGCTGCGAAAACGGAGCATCAGGAAAGCGTATGAAGGTTTCTGCCTGCACAGCAATGATCCTTGCCGCAGGCCGCGGCGAACGCATGCGACCGCTAACAGACAGTCAGCCAAAACCACTTTTGTCCGTGGCGGGCAAACCGTTAATTGTTTGGCACCTTGAAAAGCTGGCCGCAATTGGCGTGACCGATGTGGTGATTAACACGGCTTGGCTGCCGGAGGTGTTGGTCGAACGTTTGCGGGACGGTGCCGATTGGGGACTGACGATTCATTGGAGTCACGAACCAGCCGGCGGTTTGGAAACCGCCGGCGGGGTTTTGCAGGCCTTACCGCTGTTAGGAAAAGATCCTTTCTATCTGGTGAATGGCGATGTGTTTAGTGATTACGATTACGCTAATTTACCGACGGAACTCAATGACAAACTGGGTCATTTAGTTCTGGTGAATAACCCAGAGCACAATCCGCTCGGCGACTTTTGTCTTGATTCAAGCCGCCAAGTCACGCCCAGAGTAGGGAGCAAACCTGGTTTGACCTTCAGTGGTTTGAGTGTGTTACATCCGCAGCTATTTGAACCTTGGTTGAACTACTCCGGAAAACGCTTGCCGCTGCGCGAAGTGTTTTTGCCTGAGTTAGCACGTGGTGGTTTAGTCGGTGAACACGGTGGTTTAGTCGGTGAACACTATGCAGGGTTATGGACTGACGTTGGCACCCCAGAACGTTTGCAGCAACTGAATCAGTTGCTCGAAGCGAATTCTGCCGGTAGTTCAAACTCGAGCGCCGCACCCGTGCGCGGGTGACGGAAGGCAATCCACTCTGCGTGTAGCAATAAGCGTGGCTGTTGTTTGCAATCATCGCAGCCATAGAGGCGATCGCCAATGATTGCATGCCCGAGTTGCTGCATGTGAACCCGCAATTGGTGCGAACGACCGGTGACAGGGTAGAGCAGAACTTCAGTGCTTGTTGCATTCACCGCAACGCGTTCAAACTTGGTTAGAGCAGCCTTACCGTGCTCATAACAGACCATTTGCTTCGGCCGGTTCGGCCAGTCACAGCGCAAGGGTAATTCAACCGTTCCTGATTCACTTTCTAACACCCCGTGCAGCCGCGCGCGATAACGTTTTTGTACTTGCCGTTCTTGAAACTGCCGTCCTAACTGGCCCTGACTAAATTTGTCCAGCGCCATAATAATTAAGCCAGACGTCGCCATGTCTAATCGATGCACAATCAGTGCAGTTGGCAAAACCGCTTGCACGCGTTTTTCCAAGCTGTCTTTGTGTTCTGGAGCCTTACCTGGAACCGTCAAAAGCCCAGCGGGTTTATTCAGCACAATGACATGCTCGTCACGATACACAATCGATAACCAAGGGGTTTGGGGCGGGTTATAAACAAACATAAAAGCCTAATAAGAGTTTCGTGACGAATTTTGTGACGGATGGTCAGCGCTGCGAAATGTTACCAGAAATCACTACCTTTTGAATTTTTTTTATGGAATTCATCACAGCGTCATTTTCTTGCGCTATGCTCAAAAGACAACAACAAAAAATCAGAGGTGGGCTATGCCTGAATCGATTCAGAATGAAGACCCCAAGTTCTATATTCTCGACAC
>JAMCRH010000172.1 GCA_023380515.1 Gammaproteobacteria bacterium
GCCATCATAATTGCGGGGTCACCATTAAAACTGACCAGCTGCGCAGCATCCTCTCGGCTACGATACACCTGCGCAATATCGCCCAAACGTACCTCACCCTGCGCTCGGCTAATGATTAATCGACTCAGCACTTCAGGTTCAATGCTTTGACCAATATGACGCAATAACCACTGCTGACCGCCAATGAGTAACTTGCCCGCTGCCACATCCTTCCATTGTGCACCTATTTCATTGGCAACACTCGCAACCGTTAACTGATGGTTGGCCAGCGCACTCATATCCAGTGCAACCTGCAATTCAGGATCATCTAAGCCGATGGTATCAACTCTATCCACCCCCGATAATCGCTCTAATTCCTTACGCAGCGTGTAACCCGTACTTCTTAATAACTCATCATTAGCCTGCCCTTTCAAGACAATACTGGCTGTTGGGAAAGCATTGGCACTGGTGATTTCTAAAATAACGGGCTCAACAATATCTTTGGGCAGCTCATTGCGCTTGTTTTGAATTTCACGACGTAAATCATTCACCCGTTTATCGAACAGACGATCATCAAGATCACGAAAACGCACTAAGATATTCGAAACGCCCACACGAGAGGTGCTGGAAATAAACTTCACATCGGACACCTTACGTAAGGCATCTTCGAGTGGTTGTGTGACCCGACTTTCCATGTCTTCGGCACTGGCACCCGGTAGATTGGTCACAATAACAATCCAGTTAAAGTTCACCGTCGGGTCTTGCTGACGCGGCATTAACTGGTAAGACATAATGCCCAATGCCAACACCAGCACAAACACCAAATTGGCTAATACGCTGTTACCCATTAACGCGCGTAGGATCATGGTAAGGCTTCCCCATCAGTCAAGCGCTGAAAGCCTTCGGTAATCACCACCATTTTGGCGTTATGCAAAGCGGGAGGCAGAGGATTGGCTCGACCTTCTTGGGCCATTGGTAAGGGAACGAACTGCGCCTTGGCATCACTACGAATAAAAAAACCATACTGTTCGCCGCGCTTAACCAATAAATACGCGGGCAAATGAGGTGTTGCATCGGCAACCAGTAAATTACCGGCCAGCCCAATACGCAAAGGAACCTGACTTTGATACCAGGCTGTTACCGAGCGTGTTTGCGCATCAATCGCACCACTAACGCGCATTAGCTTAACACTGACTTCATCAATGCCCGCTGCCTTAAAACGTACCGGCAAGCGTTGCAAATTTCCCGCTAATGACAGCGGAACCACCACCTGTATCTCGGCTCCTTCAGTTTGCACTAGATTAAGCAATGGCGTGCCAACATTAGCCAAAGAGCCAACACCCATCAACTGAGCCTTTACCACCCCATGATAAGGCGATTTAATCTGGCAACGATCTACTTGTTGTTGTGCTTGCTTTTGCTGTGCGTTCAAGCCCACCAACATCGCTAATCGACGCTCATAGTCTGCTGTTGCCTCATCCAATTGACTGGATGAAGCAAGGGATTGCGTTTGTAATTGTGCGAAGCGTTTACGTTGAGCGTCGCTATAAGCGAGCTGGGCTTTATGTTCTTTAATCGTTGCTTGTGCACGCTCTAGGGCTAGTTGATAATCTCGACAATCCAATTCAACTAATAACTGTCCCGACTTAACACTATCCCCTGGGCGAACCAGAATACGTTCAATCTTAGCACTGATCTCAGCACTCAGTTGACTTTCATTTTGACTAATGACCTGAGCAGGCAATTCGAATTGTGGATAGATTAAGACCTCTGACAAGGGTTTTAGCCCCAAAGCCGCTGCATTGACCGAGAATGTGACGATACTCAACAATAACATGCCCAATTTTGTCATCTGTCTTTGCCTATTCACGTTCATTAACCCCAACAACCAAGCTTTCAAAGCTGATTATCATAACCGAAGCGCGAACAAAAAATGTACTGATTAGCATGCCAGAAAACAGAAAACCACCCGAAGGTGGTTTTTTGAGATGCCAGCGCAGCCAGTTTAGCGAAGGGTAACAATTTCCTCGGCAATACTCGGATGCACCGCAATGGTGTTATCAAAGTCAGCTTTGGTCGCCCCCATACCCATCGGAATGGCAAAGCCTTGAATGCCTTCATCAGCGCCTTCACCTAACCAATGCACACCAACAACTTCTTCATTGTCATTCACACAAACCAACTTCACATGCACTGGCATGGAGTGTACCGACATCAGATGACGCATAGGTGTGAATTTGCTGCTGTAAACTTTCACATTGGCTTCACCATATTGTGCCTTGGCAGCCGCTTCAGTTAGCCCAATCATGGCTAGAGGCGGATGAGTAAACACCACCGTAGCAACGTATTTGTTGTCCAGCTTACGGTGTGGCTTATTACCCCACAAGCGGTCGGCCAAACGACGACCAGCAGCAATGGCAACTGGCGTTAGCGCAATTTGACCGGTGGCATCACCGACGGCAAAAATGTGATCAACGCTGGTTTTTTGCCATTCATCAATAGTGATAAAACCACGCTCAACCGCTACACCAGCGGCTGCTAAGTTCAAGCTTGCTGTTGCCGGTTTACGACCTACCGCCCAAATCACTTTTTCAGCCGTCCAGCTTTGACCGTCTTCAGCCGTTACCCTAACGCCATTGTCCGCTTCACTCAAAGCTGTGACTTTAACGCCACCTTTGAACACAATGCCTTCTTTCTCCAACACTTCAACAAAGGTGTCACGAATGTCGTCATCAAAGGCCGGTAGTGGCTTATCGACCATATCGACCAAGGTAATTTCCACACCGAAAGCTTTCATGGCACTGGCCAATTCGACACCAATATAACCACTACCAATGAGAATCACTGACTTGGGCATGGCATCCCACTTGAACACATCATCGGAAGTACCGCCCAACTGCGCGCCTGCCACGGGGGGCACAATCGGCACACTACCTGGCGAGAGCACAATACGCTCACCGCTATATTCCACGTCACCGACCTTAACCGAATGCGCACCCGACATCACCGCATCACCAACGACACGCGTGATGCCTTTGCCTTCTAAGTAACCACCATACCAATCACCAATGCCGGTGGTGTAGTTCAGACGACGTTGAGCAAAATCAGCATAATTAAAGGTAAAATCAAAATCTTCACCGACGGTTGGCGCAAATCCCCAACCTTTAGCATCTTTTAAGGCAGCGGCGTGACCGGCGGCATACCACCAGACTTTCTTAGGAACACAGCCACGGTTGACGCAAGCGCCGCCAATGCGGTCACGCTCAATGAGCAATACTTTAGCGCCATACTCTGCTGCACGCTCTGCCACAGAAAGACCACCCGAACCACCACCCACAACGATGACATCAAATTTATCCATGCGATTTACTCCTTAACTGAGCTAATTTTGCAGAAAACCTTAAAAACGTTATCCATAAGCTATCTAACAGCCTTATAACTGCTGCACTGTCGTATAACTTATGAATAAAAAGTAGGCAAACGGCATAAACAAATTGACGTGGTGCACGTCATTTGAACCGTTTAAGCAATCCCACCCGAAACGGATGGGATCCGAGCGTTTGCCCTAGAGAGAGAAACCTTATTTAGCCGCCATGAACGCTTCTAAATCGTCACTACCACCAATGTGCTTACCGTCCAAGAATACTTGAGGTACTGTCTCACGACCTGTCATCGCACGCAGTGCCGTCAAGCCAATGGCTTCAAGCGACAATTCAACATACTCAATACCGTTGTCTTCTAACATAGCTTTCGCCTTGTAGCAGAATGGGCAACCGTCACGCGTAATCACCACCGCATCAGTTGGTAATGCCGCATTTGGATCAATGTAACGCAACATGGTCACTGCGTCTGAAACTTCAAATGGATCGCCATCTTTCATTGGCTCGATGAACATTTTTTCAATCACGCCGTTTTTAACCAGCATTGAATAGCGCCATGAACGCTTACCAAAGCCCAAGTTGTCTTTGTCAACTAACAGACCCATACCAGCAGAAAACTCGCCGTTGCCATCGGGGATGACTTTGACGTACTGTAGGTCTTGATCCGCTGCCCAAGCATTCATAACGAAAGTATCGTTAACACTTAAACAGTAGATGTCGTCCACACCGCGCTCAAAGAATTCCATCGCTAACTCTTCGTAACGTGGT
>JAMCRH010000173.1 GCA_023380515.1 Gammaproteobacteria bacterium
GGCGTCACGACAGCACGAACAGAAGGCACGCCGCAAGGCGGACCACTCTCGCCGCTGCTATCAAACATCCTGCTCCATGAGCTGGACATGGAGCTGACGAAACGAGGCCATAGCTTCTGCCGCTACGCGGACGACTGCAATATCTATGTCAGCAGTGAACGCGCCGCGCACAGAGTGCTTGCCTCGACAACGAAGTTCCTTGAACAGCGCCTGAAGCTTCAGGTCAATCGTGAAAAGAGTGCTGCCGATAGGCCTTGGAAGCGCAGCTTCCTTGGCTACACGGTGTGTAGTCGGAACTATAACATCCGACTCAAAGTTGCTGATAAGAGCGTGAAACGCCTTAAAGACAACATCAAAGCACTGCTTCGCATGGCCAAGGGCTGGAACATCCGCAAAACGGTGAACGAACTCGCGCCCAAACTGCGTGGCTGGATAAATTACTTCCATCACGCAGATGCGAAAGGTGTCTTCAATGAACTCGATGGCTGGCTACGCCGCCACCTGAGGAAGATCCTGTGGCGACAATGGAAGCGAGGTCGAACCCGTGCACGGATGTTAATGCGTCTGGGTATTGCTGAGAAACGTGCAGTACTAAGCACTGTCAATGGGCGCGGCCCATGGTGGAATGCAGGTGCGTCGCACATGAATCAGGCAGTACCGAAGAAGCTGTTTGATAGACTGGGCTTGGTATCGCTGATGGATAGTTATCATCAGCTCAAATGTAACGTATGAACCGCCGTGGTACGGAACCGTATGCCCGGTGGTGTGAGAGGACGGAGGCCGTGAGGCCTCCTCCTACTCGATTTTAATATTTGGGTGTTTGGCGTTCAATTTGCGCTTCAATATTGGCGATTGCTTTTTGGCAACGCATTAAACGTTGTTGACACAATAATACCTGCCGCTGATGACTTTCTGAACTGGATGCTGAGCTGGCGGCCGCTTGAGCTTGGCGTAAGTTATCGCTCAGCCGGCGTTCATATTCATGGTGCTTGGCAAGCTCAGCATAGAGCCTCTGGCTACGGCTTTGCCGTTCATCAGAAGGTAACTTTTGTTTACTCGTAACGGCGGGCGCTGGGCGTTTTGCACGAAAGACAGCCTGCGTAAAGGCGTTTAATTGTGCATTGACATGCTGACCGAGCCAGGATGCACTCTCAGAGCTCGGATTTAACTCAGCTAACTTCTGCAGGTTAGCTTGAATTTCCTGCAGGTAATCACAACTTCTTTCGCTGCGGCAATGGAAAAGCTCTGGGCTAAACCAAGTTTTGCTAATGTTTTTGGGTAAGTGTTTAGCTTCTTGCTCAAGCATGTGTAGAGCGTTACGCAAATTATCATCTGTGTGCACGACTTAAGCCTTAAATGCTGGCTTGCGCAACTGAATAAGCATGGCAAAGTTATTTTCGTAGTTCCGTATTTCTGGTTCATTCCCTACATTAGCCAAATGAAAAGGAGAAATTTCAACTTGCAGTGCACTCTGTTGGGCGAAACTTCTTAGCTTCTGACTACGTTTTTCATCATAAGCGGCATTAATTTGGTCGGAAATACGAGCCAAATGCTCAGTTAGTTGTGCGTAATGAGCTCTTAAACTTTGCAGTTGAGCTTCAGTCGAGGCTCGGCCCGGATTCGCCATGACCTGTGCAACGCGCGATAATACATCATCAACCCAAGCTTGGCTTAGTGCATCACTGTTCAATGTTTTGAGTTGTTGCATGACCCATTTTAACGTGCTGGTACTCGCCTGATAGAGATTATAAAGCGCTTTACTATTAAGCATTGATGCTTGACGTAGTAGCTCCAAGCATAGCTCTGCCTGAATAAAAACAGGTGATTCATGAAGAGACATATTCAAGACCTGAATTCCCCCTTTTGAATCTTGCACGATTGAAGAGTCTACATGATGAACTAAAAGCACCGCACGACCACCGGGTTTCAAGACTCGTTCGATTTCGATGATACTTGACTCAGGGGCGCCGTATTCAAAGCCGAATTGACTTACTACAAGATCGAAGCTTGCGTTTGAAAAGCCTAGCGCTTCGTTTCGGGTATTCGGGGAAAAATCTACGCCGCTCAGCAATTCTTTATCTTGCATGCTAAGACCAGCATTTTCCAGAGGTTTGATATCTGCGGCATCGCTGGCAAAAATTTTGAACTGGAGGGCCTGAGTTTGTTTGTACTTCGCGGCGAGTAACGCGATAGCACCATTGCCTGTGGCTAAATCTAATATGCATGCTGAATCGTTACATGCTGCAAATTCCGAGTCCCAAAACGTCTTGAGCTCACCATTGTAACCATCACTAGATGTACCCTCGGCAAAACTATTCAAGCTGGGTGTGCTTTGCCAATACGTGGTCCAATGGTGCATATCGATACTCCTTGAGTTCTTTTTAGTTGGCGCAATGCGTGGCAAGCGAAAGCAGTTCACGAGCATCTTAATCTCAAGTTCCTAACTAGGCAAATCGACTCCAATTTGTGCTGGTTTTTTGAGCGCGTTGAGTACGCTATCTTTGTTTCTATATCAAATGATATGGGGTGAATGATGCGTAAACGCACCTGATTGTTGCAAATATATTCAGAAACATTTGATTTAATGTTGCCTTTCCATTTCCTGTTAATTAGTATGGATTCTGATGGGGTCGGACGAGAAGCGACAAACTTAGTCGTCTAAGCGAGATTCAAGTCACTCCGTTACAATAAAAATCAAGTTCCAGGGAGAACATTCTATGTATAACAATAGTAAAATAGCTAAATCAGTGCGCTATGCTTTGTTACTAGGTGCATCTAGTGCCGTCATGTCAGGCGCTGCCTTTGCTCAAGAGCAAGAAGCTGCGACGGAAAGCGCTGCTACTCCAGAGCGTATCCAAGTAACCGGTTCGCGTATCCAACGTACAGACATGGAAGGCGCTTTACCTGTTACCGTTATTGACCGTGATGCGATTGACATGTCAGGCGAAAACTCCATTACTGACGTCATCCGTAACACTACTTTTAACACATCAGGTTCGTTCCGCCCGCAATCAGGTAACGCAGCAGGTGCAACCGCATCAGTTAACATGCGTGGCTTGGGTGCTGACCGTACTCTGGTATTGGTCGACGGCCGCCGTCTTCCAACTTCACCTTTAACAGGTAGTTCACAGGATTTGAACGTTGTGCCAATCGGGATGGTTGAGCGCATCGAGATTTTATCAGACGGTGCATCAGCGATGTACGGTTCTGACGCGATTGGTGGTGTAATTAACATCATTACCCGTCGTGAGTTTAATGGCGCTGAATTGCGCTACGGTGAGTCAACGGTTAGCCTGCCTAGCGAAGGTGGTGGCCGTGAAGAAGGTTCAGTCGTATTCGGCTCATCTTCTGACACTACTCGTCTAATTGGTGGTGTATCGTGGAACAACCGTGACATCATCTACAACAATGCACAGTCGTGGGTTGATTTAGAGCCTTGGAGTGGTTACGGCAACAACTGGACTGAGCTGACCGCAGCTGGTCGTCCAGGTTCAAACGCAACCAGCCAAGCATTTGCAAACGCCTGTGGTGGCGAGCGCATGCCATTTTACTTCATTCGTGATAACCCCAAGAACCACGAACAACCAATTCTTGCAGCGGCTGCCAGCGGAAGCCTACTTTTGGTGAGAAGTCGCTACCGTAGTCAGAGTAGTCATCGAAACGACCTGCAACAGTCAACTCTAGGTCTAGGGTTACTGGAATCAAAGTTTCGAAGTACGCTGCAGTGACGTCACGGTCACCACCAGCAGAACTACCTGATGAACCACCGACAACGCCTGCTTCAGACAGTGAATCGTAACGGTCAACGTAGGTTTCTTCACGGTACTCAGCACCGACAACGGCTTGTACGGTACCCGCATTCAGGTCGAATAAATCGAATGCTGCTGACGCGTACACTTCGTCGATTCGGAACTCAGAAACACGTGAAGTCGTAACGTTCATTGAGTTTACGATTGCTTGGTGCGCTGCCATCGCTTCTTCGTTACCTTCATAACGCATCCCGAATGGGTCGTCTAGACGGTAGTAAGCTTGGTTTGGACCAAGTGCTTCAACTTGAAC
>JAMCRH010000174.1 GCA_023380515.1 Gammaproteobacteria bacterium
GGCCGTTTGAAAAAATCATTGAGGCCGCATCGACAAGGTGATGGGAGTAGAAAATGAGTGAGTATCGAGTTGCGTTACAAGACATGAACTTTGTTCTGTTTGACGTTCTAAATGTTGCTGATGACTGGGCAAATATGGACCAGCTCAGTGACGTCATTGACCCCGACACAGCGCGGGCAATTTTAGATGAAGCTGCAAAGCTGACTTCGACACTAATTGCGCCTAATGCGCGCGCCGCCGACGAAGAAGGCATTCATTTTGCGGACGGTGTTGTCACCACCCCTGCCGGCTACAAAGAGCAATTTAAGCAACTGGCCGAAGGCGGCTGGGTTGGCGTGACTGCGAATCCTGAGTACGGTGGCATGGGCATGCCGAAAACGCTTTCCGCTCAGTATGAAGAAATGATGTGTGCCGCAGATATCTCCTTCTCGCTATATTCTGGCCTTACAGCTGGCGCGATAATGGCGCTCGACTTGCATGCCAGTGCTGAGATTAAAGAGACATATTTAGAGAAAATGGTGACCGGTGAGTGGACGGGTACCATGTGCTTAACTGAGCCACATGCAGGTACTGACCTCGGCATTATTCGTTCAAAAGCAGTTCCGGCGGACGATGGCAGTTATGCCATTAGCGGCACGAAGATTTTCATTACTGGCGGTGAGCACGACCTGACTGACAACATCATTCACTTAGTATTGGCGAAACTACCGGATGCACCTGCAGGCACGAAAGGTATTTCACTCTTTGTGGTGCCAAAATTCTTAGTGAATGAGGACGGTTCAATCGGTGAGCGCAATCAAGCAGTCGCCGGTTCAGTTGAACACAAAATGGGTATTCACGCGTCGGCGACTTGCGTCATGAACTTCGACGGCGCAAAAGGTTGGTTAGTCGGTGAACCGCATCGTGGTTTAGCCGCCATGTTCACAATGATGAACTATGAACGTTTGGGCGTCGGTATTCAGGGGCTTGGTGCAGCAGCGCGTTCGTATGGAACTGCGCTCGAGTATGCATTGGATCGTCGCCAAGGTCGCGGTGCAAAAGCCACCGTTGATAAGAGCGCCGAAGCGGATCCATTGTTAGTGCACGGCGATATTCGTCGTATGTTACTGACAATGAAAGCCTTTGTTGAAGGTGGTCGCGCATTTTCAAGTTATGTCGGCCAACAACTTGACCGCGCAAAGTATGCGAATACCGAGGAAGAGCGTGCCGCTGCCGAAGCACAAGTACAGTTACTAACACCCGTCGCGAAAGCATTCTTAACCGATACTGGTCTTGAGACAACAATTGCGGGTCAACAGATTCTTGGTGGTCATGGTTATGTGCGTGAATGGGGACAAGAGCAGTTAGTTCGTGATTGTCGCATCGCCCAAATTTACGAAGGCACAAATGGCATTCAAGCACTCGATTTACTTGGCCGTAAAGTCGTCGGCTCAGGTGGTCAATTGCTATTACCACTTGGCGCTGAAATTAAACAGTTCTTAGAACAAGAGCCAGGCCAGTGGGTAGCTGAGTTTAAGCAATTAGCTCAAGGGTTAAGCGAGCTAGAGCGTGTCTCGAAAGACGTTTTAACAGGGTTCCAGAGTGACGAGAACTTAGTTAACAGTGTTGCGGTTGATTACCTCAACCTGCTTGGTTACGTCGCCTATGGTTATTTATGGCTACGGATGGCGAAGGTTGCCGAAGCGAAGCCAGAACTCGGTTCATTCTCAACCTCTAAAGTGAAAACAGCGAAATTCTATTTTGCGAAACTGTTTCCGCGGGTACATAGCTTAGTTGCCACCATCGATGCTGGCTCAGCAAGCTTGTATGAGTTCGACCAAAGCGAGTTTTAAAGCTTGACCTTGATGCATCAAAACCCCAATCAACAGCCAGTTTGATTGGGGTTTTTTGTTGTCTCTTGGGCGTTCATGACGTATGTTAGGAGGATAGTCAGTCGCCGAAGTGATTGCCATGGAACGCATAACAACAAAAACAAATTACGATCCTAACAATGATGCATTTCGCCTAACCTTTTCGAAAGCGTTGATCCTGCTCACTGCTTGGGTTTTGCTGTGGCGTTTTTCGGCTATCCTCGAATACGCACCGTATGCCAGTATCTGGTATCCCCCGGCCGGCCTCTCTTTTGCTGCCCTTCTGGTTTATGGTTGGCGAGCTATTTTTCCCATTTTCTGTGTCTCGTTTCTCCTGAACTACTGGCTCACAGCCATGTATGGCTTAGCACCACCGGCAGGGGAATTGTTTTACCATAGTTTACTTTTCGGGCTCGCTCACACCATCGCCTACAGTGTAGGAGCTTTATTTTTACGCCAGTTTATTCGTATGCAAGTGGTGCAAACCTTGCCTGGTTTTGTCATGGCCTTTCTAGCGATGGGGAGTATTACAGCGCTACTTGGCTCATTTTTTGGCAGCCAGGTTTTGTTAACCACGGGCTTAATTACGGTTTTTGATTTGTATGACGTTTGGTTGCCGTGGTGGATTGGCGATCTCGTTGGTGTGCTCGTTCTTACGCCTTTGTTTGTGGCCGTGATGCTTTGGCGCTCGGCATTCTTTTCGGTGTGGCAGCGCCGATTGCGGGTGACAAGTAAGGATACGGATTGGTATCAGTTTTCCTTTAAACTTGGTCACAGTGTCGCTATTGTTTTTGCGTTAATTATCTCGGCATGGTGGTTTGAGCGTGCGGAAATCGCCTTCCTATTCTTCTTTCTGACCATTCCTCAAATGTGGATCGCCTACACTGAGACGGCTGTTCGAACGGCAGTCAGTTTAGCTATATTAAGTTTGAGTATGGCAATTGGCATTGCACTATTTGGGCTATCAGAAACCGCTTTAATTGCACAATTCGCCCTCGCGGTTATCGCCTCAACTGTCTATTTCAGTATTGCTGTACCAGCTATGTTAGCCGAGCAAGAGCGCCTGCATTATCAAAGTCATGTTGATCACTTAACCAAGGCAGCAAGTCGCTCTTATTTCCTTGAAGTCGGCCGCGATGAAATCGAGCGGGCCGAATATCACCAGTATCCGATTACGGTCGCAATTTTTGAAATCAGTAATTTCCGCATGATTAACCATACGTTTGGTCACGCTGCCGCGGACTCGGTGTTGAGAAAAGTCGCTGACTGCTTGCAAGGGCACTTGCGGCATACGGATGTATTGGCTCGTGGGCGTGGCGCTTCGTTCTTGGTTTTAATGCCGGAAACCGATGCAGGACAGGCCACCAGTGGCATGCAGCAAATGAGCGCAAGTTTACATTATATGAGTCTTCCGGAATTGACCTTGCCATTAGAGATTAAATCGGCAACCGTCCAAGTTGCCAAAGACGAAACGATTGAGCAAGCACTCGATCGCGTCAGCCAAAGTCTCGATGTTGTGCCTAGTTAATCGCGCGAGAAGAGTACCATAGTCTCGCTATGTGCGGTTTGCGGGAACATGTCAATGACACTATAACGTGCAATACGATAGCCGGCAGCAAGCAGTATTGCAGCGTCGCGGGCTAACGTCGTTGGGTTACACGATACATAGACAATGCGTTGGGCACCAAAGTGAATGATTTGCTGACAAATCTCAAATGCCCCAGCGCGCGGTGGGTCAAGCATAATAAAGTCATATTGCTGCTTTGCCCAACTTTGCTGTTGTAACGGTTGGTCCAGATTAGCCACCGCAAAACTAGCATTCAGGCAATTATTTTCCTTGGCATTCTGCTCTGCTCGACGGACTTGCTCACTTACCCCCTCGACACCAACAATCTTCCGACAATGACGACTTAAGGGTAGGGTGAAGTTCCCAAATCCGGAAAATAAGTCAAGGCCGACTTCTTGTGATTGCGGCTGAATCCAAGCGATGGCTTGCTTGATCATCGCGGTGTTTACGTCCGCATTAACTTGTAGAAAATCGTGGGCCTGAAATGAGAGTCGTATTGGCGCGAAGTCTCCAGCGTTGCCATTTGTATCCTGGAAGGAATAGTACATCGGCTCGATTTCTGCTTGGCCTAACTGCTGATAGGTCAGTTGTTTACTGTCTTTACCAGCAGCATTCATAGCAAACACGACGGTTACGTTTGCTTGTTCTGCAAATTGCTCCCACGCTTGCTTGTCGCGCGAAGGTAAGGGCTTTAACTGCCGCACGAGTAGCCGCGGTCGGGGTTCAGCGGCGATCATTTCGACGTGACCTATATTAGCTCGGCCTTGAAGGCTTGGAAGAAACGCTTGCAGTTGCGGCACAAGACTTTGTAAACCAGGTTCGAGTACCGGACATTCATGAATGGCGATAATTTGTTTTGAGTCACGGGCACGAAAACCACAGATAAACGGTTGGTTTTTAGTTTCAGTAACGGCAAAGCGAGCTTTACGGCGATAGCCGTAAGGCTTACTTTCAATGACCGTCGAGGGTGCAGGTAACACCTGCGGGTCTTGCTCACTGTTGATTTGATGGGCGAGCAGCTCTGCGGTCGATGCTTGTTTGAATTCAAGTTGCGCTGACAACGACGCATGCTGCAATGAGCAGCCGCCACATTCGCCAAAGTGCCGACAGGTTGGGCTAATACGCTGTGCTGAGGGCTGTTTAATACTTCGAGCCACACCTTCATTAAAACGACTATGGCTGGCGCTTATTTGGACTGTCACTTCTTCTTGTGGCAGAGCGCCGCTGATAAATACGATTTTACCTTGGGCGTCACGAGCCACGCCCCGACCGTCATGACTTAAACGTTCAACCTGCAGATAGTTGCCGCTGCTTTCAGTGGCATTTTTCGTGGCATGAACAACAGCAGATTGTGCAGTTTGTTGGTTTTTGGCAGGACGCTTTTTAGCCTTGGCTTGCAAGCGTTTTTCTTTCAAATGACGGTCAAATAAAGAGGGCATACAGTCAGTCCTAAGTTCAATTATCGTTAGTTTACCATTAATTAACCTTTCGGTTTGAAAATCCTGTGCTAGGCTTAATTATGAACTTGCGAAGTATGGGCGACTTTAGTTAACAAGGAGCATGACATGGGGGTCGATGTAGTGGTCAAGAAAACCCGGACACATTTTTAGTTAATTTCTCGGCTTTTGCCGGTGGTAGTCCATCGTTAAATTGATGCGGTCGCTCCCAGTTGTAGTAATTCATTAGGTAGTAACTCA
>JAMCRH010000175.1 GCA_023380515.1 Gammaproteobacteria bacterium
CGCTATCACATGGCCATCGTTGTTGACGAATATGGCGGCGTTTCAGGTCTTGTCACCATTGAAGATATTCTTGAAGAGATTGTCGGTGATATCGAAGACGAAACTGATGAAGACGAAAGCCGTGGCGACATTCGCCGCATTAGTGCGCATCGCTTTAATGTGAAAGCGCTGACCGCAATTGAAGACTTTAACGACTATTTCCGGACTGATTTCGCCGATGATGAGTACGACACTATCGGCGGTCTTGTCGCGCATAGTTTTGGTCACTTACCAGAAATCGGTGAGTCAGTCTTTATTGGCGATTTAAATTTTAAAGTAACCGCTGCCGATCGTCGTCGAATTCAGCAATTGCAAGTGACCTTGCCAGCCGACGATAAATAAAGCCGGTAATCGTTTTCGCAAACAATGACAAAGGTGTCTTTGGTGTTGTTACAATCTGTGCAAAAGAAACTTATACAACCTCGTTGGCGATATGGGTTAGCGCTCCTTGCAGGCGCTTTACTAACCTTCAGTTATGCGCCCTTTTCACAAGCTTGGTTAACCCCTATCCTGCTTTGCATGTGGCTGCTTCTGTTAGTCCGCAGTCAGACTGCGAAGCAAGCTGCATTAACTGGGTTTAGTTTTGGTTTTGGTTGGTTTGCTGCTGGCATCAGCTGGGTTTATGTCAGTATTGACCAGTTTGGCGGCACGCCCATGCTGGTTTCGGTGCTGATTATGGCTCTGCTGTGCGCCTATCTGGCTGTTTATCCGACGTTAGCAGCTTGGACCTGGTTTAAACTCCGACGCTACACCAGCGGTTTGAGTTTGTTTGTCTTGCCACTCGTCTGGTTAGTCAGCGAGTTCTTGCGTGGCTGGCTGCTCACTGGCTTCCCTTGGTTAGGTCTCGGCTATACACAAACTTTCTCAGCATTAGGTAATCTTGCCCCGCACCTTGGCGAGCTCGGTATCACTCTCGCTTTGTGGCTGATTGCACTAGGTCTTGCATACTTTTTACTGCATCGCCGCTATGAATGGCTGTTTTTGCCATTGTTTGTCGTCTTGGTCGCTTGGAATGCGCCACGGCTCAATACCATTGAGTACACCGGCGAACAAACCTCTGTGGCTCTCGTACAAGGAAATGTTGTTCAAGACCTCAAATGGGACGCCGAACAACAGTGGCCTAATTATGACACCTATGTCGAGCTGACTCAGCCTTACCTCGAACATGACTTAATTATCTGGCCTGAGTCAGCCATTACTTTCATTGAGCCCCTAGCTCAACGGCCGTTGGCAAACCTAAATCAGTTACTGCTCGAGGAAAAGACCACACTGATTAGCGGGATTATTGATTTAGATCGCTACACGGGTGAGTTTTACAACAGTATGATTGTCATGGGTGAACAACCGAGTGGTGGTTGGTATTACGGTCACGAGAATCGCTATCAGAAGCACCAGCTCTTGCCAATTGGCGAGTTTGTGCCGTTTGAAAGCCTCTTACGTCCGTTAGCGCCGTTATTCAATTTACCGATGTCATCGTTTAGTCGCGGCAGTTACTTGCAATCGAACTTGAATGCCAACGGGATTAATATCGCCGCCAACATTTGCTACGAGGTGGCTTTTGCACGACAAATTCGTGCCAATGTGAATGCCGACACCCATTTTTTACTAACCATTAGCAATGATACGTGGTTTGGGGATTCTCACGGACCGCATCAACACTGGCAAATTGCTGCCATGCGGGCGCGCGAGTTGGGACGACCCATGTTGCGAGCAACAAACAATGGGATTACTGGCGTGATTGATCACACCGGAGCGACGTTAACTAAGATACCGCAGTTTACTGAGGCGGTCGCAACGACGAACGTTCTGCACGTGACCGGCATGACCTATTTTGCCCGTTTTGGCGACACACCTGTCTGGCTAATTGCGTTGTTTCTTGCCAGCGTGAGTTGGCGCTGGAAAAAGCGAAATTCAGCGTAGTCAATTCATAGTAAAGATTATACACTTAAGAGCTAGTCAAGTTGAGGATATGAGCATGATGAGTCATTTGTTTGATGCAGTTTTATTTACTGGTCTCGTAGCTGCTGCAGGTTTAGGGATTGCATATTTAATCGTCGGCTTTTTACCTGCGCCAGAAAGTACCGAAGAGCACGCCAAAGTAAAATACCGCATCGAGAATTTCTTTTTTGGCATTGGCGGTATCGTCGTTGCATTGGTTTTATGGTTGGGCATCATTTTTAATAGCTAAATCGTTTCAATCGAATCGAAGAGCTAGCCCATTTAAAGTAAGCCATTAAAATTAAGCCAGCCAATTTTAAAAGACAAAAATACAGAGCATACAGGTAGTATACATGACCCGGAGAATTGAAGAACAATACCAACCGAGCGCCTTGGAAAGCGAAGTCCAGCAGCGCTGGGAAGCTGAGCAAGTATTTGCAGCTCATGAAGACGAAAGCAAAGAGAAGTTTTATTGCCTCTCGATGTTTCCGTATCCGAGCGGCAAACTCCACATGGGTCATGTTCGCAACTACACACTGAGTGACGTTGTCTCACGCTATCAGCGCTTACACGGTAAAAACGTACTCCATCCAATTGGATGGGACGCGTTCGGCTTACCGGCGGAAAATGCGGCGATTCAAAATAATACCGCTCCGGCGAAATGGACCTACCAAAACATCAGCGACATGCGCGGCCAGCTAAAAGCCCTTGGCTTTGGTTATGACTGGGATCGCGAGTTCGCAACCTGTACCCCTGAGTACTACCGTTGGGAACAGTGGTTCTTCACGAAGCTCTACGAAAAAGGTTTAGTATACAAGAAGAACGCAACCGTAAATTGGGATCCAGTCGACCAAACCGTGCTTGCCAATGAGCAAGTGATTGATGGTCGCGGCTGGCGTTCGGGTGCAATCGTTGAGCAGAAAGAAATTCCTCAGTGGTTCGTCAAAATTACCGCCTACGCTGAAGAGTTACTGCAAGATCTTGACCAGCTTGAAGGCTGGCCCGATCAAGTCAAAGCAATGCAACGCAATTGGATTGGTCGCTCAGAAGGTGTTCAAATTACCTTTAACGTTGACCAAATCGACATGCAAGTGAGTGTCTACACCACGCGCCCAGACACCTTCTTCGGCGTCACCTATATGGCAGTTGCCGCACAGCATCCATTGGCACAGCTTGCCGCAGCAGAACATGCTGAAGTTGCTGCTTTTGTCGAAAGTTGCAAACAACAAAAAGTCGCTGAAGCCGACCTTGCGACCATGGAAAAGCGCGGCGTTGCCACCGGTTACACAGCCACCCACCCGTTAACGGGCGAGCAAGTGCCAATTTGGGTCGCTAACTTCGTGCTCATGGATTACGGCACCGGTGCAGTGATGGCCGT
Source organism: Gammaproteobacteria bacterium (assembly GCA_023380515.1). The sequence goes on from JAMCRH010000175.1 coordinate 3,356, forward strand.
TCCTGCCCATGATCAGCGCGATTATGAATTTGCCAAAGCCTACGGCTTGGCTATCAAACCGGTCATCCAACCGTTAGAAGGTGAGCATGACTTCGCAGTTGAGTCTTTTACCGACAAGGGAATCTTGATCAATTCCGGTGAATTCGATGGCCTAACCTCAGCAGACGGCTTTAATGCCATCGCCGATAAGCTCGCTGCGATGGGCATTGGTGAGCGCCAGGTCAACTATCGTTTGCGTGATTGGGGCGTGTCTCGCCAGCGTTATTGGGGTGCACCAATCCCAATGTTGAACTTAGAGAATGGCGAATCAGTGCCAGTTCCAGAGCAAGAGCTACCCGTGGTTTTGCCAGAAGACGTTGTAATGAACGGCGTGACATCACCCATTAAAGCGGATTCTGAATGGCGTAAGACGACATACAACGGCCAACCTGCAGAGCATGAAACCGATACATTCGACACCTTCATGGAGTCGAGCTGGTATTATGCTCGCTATTGTTCGCCGAATGCTGACACGATGCTAGACCCAGAGAAAGCAAATTACTGGCTACCGGTCGACCAGTATATTGGCGGCATCGAGCATGCTATTTTGCACCTACTGTATGCGCGTTTCTTCCACAAACTCATGCGTGACACTGGTCTTGTGCAGTCTGACGAACCGTTCAAGCGCTTACTCTGTCAAGGCATGGTTTTGGCAGACAGTTTCTATCGCGAAGACCAACACGGCGGCAAGACTTGGTTCTCGCCAGTTGACGTGGAAGTCAAGCGGAATGAAAAAGGCGAAGTGGTCGAAGCGATTTACGTCAAAGACGGTCTCCCCGTGATTCACGGCGGTGTAAATAAAATGTCGAAGTCGAAGAATAACGGCATCGACCCGCAAATCATGGTCGACAAGTACGGTGCCGATACCGTGCGTTTGTTTATGATGTTCGCCGCGCCACCAGAACTCACTCTCGAATGGTCTGATTCCGGCGTTGAAGGTGCCCACCGCTTCCTCCGCCGGGTCTGGAAATTGGTTTACGATTTCCAAGAGTTTGCTGGCCAACAGCAACTTGATCTGGCAACTTTAACTGGCGAGCAGAAAGCACTGCGCCGCGAAATCCATCGTGCAATTGCCAAAGTAACCGACGATATGGGTCGCCGTCAAAACTTCAATACAGCCATCGCGGCTATCATGGAGCTGAGCAATCACCTGCAGAAAGCACCATTAGCGACCGCGAATGACAAAGCCTTGAGCACGAAGTTGCTTGACGCTATTGTGCTGATGCTGTCACCGATTACACCGCACATCTGTGAACGGATGTGGCAAGCGCTGGGTCACGCGAATGATATTAACTTCGCCGAATGGCCTGTCCTTGACGAAGCTGCATTAATCGAAGACGAGAAACTTGTTGTGTTGCAGGTTAACGGTAAAGTACGAGCGAAAATTACCGTACCGGCTGACATTAGCAAAGAGGACATCGAGCGTGAAGCGCTTGCGCAACCACAGATTCAGAAGTTCCTAGAAGATGTGACTGTGCGTAAAGTCATTTACGTTCCCGGCAAATTGGTGAATATCGTTGCGAATTAATCCGTCTCGTAAAGTAAATCAGCACCTTTATAAGGCTGGACAAGTGCTACTTGCGCTTGTTCTTGCCGCGGCTGTCAGTAGCTGTGGCTTCCAACTGCGTGACGACTACCATATCGCCACAGAAATTCAGCATTTACGACTCGAAGGCGACAACCGCAGCGAAGCCTACCGTGCCGTTGCGGGTGCCCTCGAGCGCCGCGCCGTCGAGCTTAAAGAAGGCTCTGATTATTTTCCTGCCGTCATTCTTGGTGATGATCGTCTCGAGCGGCGCATTCTCTCGATGTTAGCGTCCGGACAAGTCGCAGAATATGAGCTCATTTACGTCATGCCTGTCACTATCATCCTTGCCAATGGCGATGCCCATGAGCATAACATCCAGATTCTACGTGACTACCAAGACGACCCTAATTTTGCCTTAGCAAAAACTCGGGAACTTGAGTTACTCGTTCAGGAAATGCGCTCAGAAGCAGCGCGCCGCCTTCTTATGCTCTTGAATCGTACAGTTCGGGAATAACTATGCAAGTTTATCCCGAACGCCTGCCGCAACAGTTACAAGACAAGCTTGTGCCTGTCTATTTGGTGTTTGGAGACGACCCCTTTCTCGTGGCCGAAGCCTGCGATCGCATTCGCCAGGCCGCCAAAACACAAGGGTTTGACGAACGCAAACGGCTCGTTCAGGACAAAGACTTTGACTGGCACACACTGTTTGAAAGCAGTCAGACGCTATCTTTATTCAGTAGCCAACAGCTGATTGAACTCGAATTACCTGAATTAAAACTTGGTCGCGAGGGTGGCAAAGCCTTAATTGATTTTGCCGCGCAACAGGCTCCAGATCAGCTCTTATTATTGTTTGGGCCACAACTGAAAAAAGCTCACAAAGACAGTAAATGGTTCAAGACTTTGAGCCAGAACGGGGTCTTTGTTCCGGTTTACACGCCGAGCCTTGCGCAATTACCGAATTACATCCGCACTCGAGCGCAACAATTGCAATTGCAGCTAAGTAACGATGCAGTCCAGCTTCTTGCAAGTCTGTATGAAGGGAATTTACTGGCTCTCCAGCAAAGCCTCGAAAAATTGCAATTACTCTCTCTCGACAGCGCCAATACGCCAGCGAGCGAATTGCAGGCCGACCAGGTTCAGAGTATGGTTGAAGACAATAGTCGCTACGACCTTTTTGCTTTGCAAGACGCCATCTTGAATCAGGACTACGGCGCATTCGTGCATTGCCTACAGCGACTACTCGAGACCGGTACCGATATTGTTCTCGTGCATTGGCTGCTCCTACGGGTACATAATAGTTTAAAGAAGGTTCGCCACGCCCAACGGCAGAATAAGCCGTTAAAAGCAGCAATGGAGTCTGAGCAAATTTGGGACAAGAATCAGTCTGCGTTTTTAGCCCTATTAGCTGCCGATAGTCCGACGCGAAACCATGCTCGAATTGAACTTTTAGAGCGGCTCGAACTTGCAATTAAACGCGATAGTGGCGAAGATCCAATCATCTTAGCCCTGCATGCAGGACTTCTATTTTTTCAGCAAGGAAATCGTGCGCTTGCACTTAATACCTATGCCAAAGACGAATTCTACAGCAACTCGCCATATAGCCATTTTGGGTGGAACCTTTGACCCCGTTCACTGGGGACACCTCAAACCTGTTCTTGCCCTAGCCGACCAATTCGATTGGCAACGTATTCATTTGTTGCCGACCTGCGCGCCACCTCATCGCGCGCAACCGCAAGTGCTCGATACCCACCGTTTAGGGATGCTCGATGCTGCTGCAACACTCGATAGTCGTTTCCATGTCGATGATTGGGAGCTACGCCAAGGTCTACCCTCGCGCACGCTACCAACTCTGAAACATTTTCATCAAGAATGTCCCGATGCCTGCCTATACTTTGTTATCGGCATGGACAGTCTACTCAACTTGCCTGAATGGCTGCATTGGGAGCGATTATTTGATTACGCAAATTTCGTGGTGATGCCGCGCCCTGGCTATCAGCTCGAACAATGTCGCCCAGAACTGACTGAGCTATTGCAGCAACGTCAAGTCAGTGCCGACGAATTCAGAGGTGGCGTCGGTAAAATATATCTAGCCGAGTGCGAACCGGTCGATAGTTCCGCAACGGAACTGCGTGAACAACTGGTTAATCTAACCGAATGCCCTGCCATGTTACCAGAGCCAGTCTGGGACTATATCCGCACCCATAACCTCTACGCCATGAGCAATAATAACGATGCGGCCTTAAACAATTAAAGATGGCTTTACCCGCCTTCATGCTGCACCGCGGACCGAACTCGTGGTACACTTGCGCGGTTAAAAATTCATGAGGAGTAAGTGAACCTTGCAAACTGAACAATTGCGCGATTTCGTTGTCGATAAAGCAGACGATTTAAAAGCCCGTGACATTCAAGTATTAGATGTTCGGAAAAAAACTGATGTAACTGATTTTTTAGTTATTTGCTCGGGAAATTCAAAAACACACGTTCGCAGTATTGCTAGCCATGTTGCTACTGAAGCAAAACACGCCGGCGAAGCTCCACTTGGTGTCGAGGGTGAAAACGACGGCGAATGGGTGTTAGTTGATTTTGGTACCGTGGTGGTGCATGTCATGCAGGATGCAACACGCGACTTCTACCAACTAGAGAAACTTTGGGGTTAATTCACTCGCATGCGTTTGCAGCTAATTGCCGTTGGCAACAAAATGCCCGACTGGGTCAGCACTGGCTACCACGAGTATGCCAAACGCATGCCCCCTGAATTACCACTGGAACTGATCGAAATTACCGCGGGTAAGCGAGCAAAAAAAGCCGATATTGCCAAACTTACGCAGCAAGAAGGTGAAAAGATGCTTGCGGCCTTGAAAGGCCCAACCCACGTTGTCACACTCGAAGTGAACGGCAAACCATGGGACACCCATAAGTTGTCGCAGCGACTTCAGCAATGGCAACTCGACGGCCGCAATGTTGCCTTTATGGTCGGCGGCCCAGAAGGCCTCGCACCAGAGGTGCAAGCGCGCGGTGACGAACGCTGGTCGTTATCGCCACTGACCTTGCCACATCCGATGGTGCGTGTCATTCTTGCGGAAGCTTTGTTCCGCGCATGGAGCTTATTAAATAACCACCCTTATCATCGCGAATAATAATGCCAAAAAAACGCGTCGCTATTAGAAATCATCAAGCCGAGGCCGCTTTATTTAGCCGCCGCGCCGTAGTGACATTGGGTATCGTTTTCGTCGTCTTCTTGGTGTTGTTGAACAATCTCTACACCCTCCAAGTTAAAAACTTTCAAGAATTTCAAACGCGTTCCAACAGCAACCGCATTATGGTCTTACCGGTAGCGCCAAATCGTGGGCTTATTTACGATCGCAACGGTGTCCTACTTGCTGACAATATTCCAGTTTACAGCCTTGAAGTATTACCCACAGAAGTTCACGACTTGCGGGCGACACTTGAAGAACTGCAAACGATTCTAGAACTCGATGCCAACGTGGTCGATGACTTTTATCAACGTTTGCGCCAAGCACGCCGCTTCCCGCAGGTAACCTTCGCCGAACAACTGACGGAAGACCAAGTCGCTCGATTCGCTTCCATTCAGCATCGATATCCAGGTATTAATGTCGAAGGCCGATTGCAGCGTTTTTATCCACACCGTGAGCTCTTTACCCATGCGCTTGGCTATGTTGGCCGAATTAACCAGCAAGATGTTGCGCGCCTGCGTCAGCAAGAAATTTATGCAAACTACGCCGCCACCCGAAATATCGGCAAGCTTGGTATCGAACGTTACTACGAAAACCTCCTCCACGGTCAGGTCGGTTATCAAACCGTTGAAGTAAACAACCGTGGTCGCGTGGTGCGTACTCTCGACTTTACCCCTCCACAGCCGGGTCAGGATATTTACCTGGAAGTCGACATTGGTATGCAGCAGCTCGCTCAGTATCAACTCGGCACGCGGCGTGGGGCGATTGTCATTCTCGATGCAAATAACGGCGCTGTTCTGGCCTTGTATTCGAATCCGGGCTACGATCCGAACTTATTCGTCAACGGTATTTCAAGCGCGGATTATCGTGAGCTCTTGAATAACCCTGCTAACCCGCTAATCAATCGAGCAACCCAAGGCCGTTACCCGCCCGCGTCAACGATTAAGCCTCACTTAGGCTTACTTGGGCTCGAACAAGGTGTAATTACTGCCGAAACACGTATTTGGGATCCAGGTTGGTATCAACTTGAGGGTGTTTCTCGCCGTTTCCGCGACTGGCGCCAACACGGCCACGGCTGGGTCAATGTCACTAAAGCAATCGCTGAGTCATGCAATACCTTCTATTATGATCTCTCGCATAAGCTTGGCATTGATGAAATCTCCTCGTTTATGCGACGCATGGGGTTTGGCGAACGCACCGGCATTGATATCGCCGAAGAAAGCCCTGCTCTGATGCCTGACCGTGGTTGGAAACGCGCTCGCTTCAATGAACCTTGGTATCAAGGTGAAACCTTATCAGTAGGCATCGGCCAGAGTTTCTGGACCGTCACGCCTTTGCAATTAGCGACGTCGACTAGCGTACTTGTGACCAACGGACGACGCATTCAACCTAGCCTATTACATGCGGTTGGTGAAGGAGAGCAACGGACGACTCGCGAACTCATTGAGCAAGAACCGATTGTGCTGCGCAATCCGCAAGCTTGGCAAACCATTCGTCGCGGCATGGAAATGACCCACACCGATCAGCACGGGACTGCCCGCAATGCATTTCGGGGCGCAACCTATACTAGTGGTGGAAAAACCGGCACGGCTCAGGTCGCAGCGCTCAGTGATGAAACCAACGAACGCCCAGATATCGAAGATGTCGCCGAACACTTGCGTGATAACGCCACCTATATTGGCTATGCGCCAGCAGACAAACCAGAAATTGTCATTGCCATGGCCATTGAAAACGTTGGTGGTGGTGGCCGTAATGCAGCTCCTATCGCACGTGCACTGATGGATTATTACTTCGCTGACGAAGAAAGCCGTCAGGCACTACTCAAAGCACAAGCAGAAAATTATCGTCAGCTTCTTGCCGAGGCAGAAGAAAGAGCGGCTGCACGCGCGCAAGCTCGTGCCGCAGCAGAGCAAGAAGCGAATCGGAGGCAAGCGCAAGATGATGCAAACCACTGAAGAACGCCAGCGTAATCCCTGGCTTGCCAAAGTGCACTTAGACGGCCCTCTGTTGCTCGGCTTAATTGCCTTAGCGATTATTAGCTTATTTGTCATCTACAGTGCCGGTGGGCAAGACAGTGGTCTGGTCCAGCGCCAAGCAATTCGAATGGGCGTGTCGTTTTTCATCATGCTGATTGTTGCCCAAATCAACCCCAAGACTTTCCGCCATTACGCCCTTCCCATCTACCTTGTTGGCGTGCTTTTGTTGGTTGCGGTTCTGCTCTTTGGTGAAGTTGGTAAAGGCGCCCAGCGCTGGCTCGATATTGGGGTGACACGTATTCAGCCTTCTGAAATTCTCAAGTTATCCGTGCCGATGCTCATGGCATGGTATTGCTCTCGCTCCCAGATTCCCATTCGCTTGCAGCATGTTGCTTTAGGCTTGATTTTTATCTTAGTGCCAACCTTGCTGATTGCGAAGCAACCCGATTTAGGTACCGCCATCCTAGTCGCAAGCTCCGGTTTTTTCGTTCTGTTTTTGGCGGGCATGAGCTGGCGTACAGTCACCTCGGGTGGCCTTTTAGCTGCTGCATCTCTGCCCATATTTTGGTTCTTTCTATTACGCGATTATCAACGCCAACGGGTATTAACTTTCTTAAATCCAGAAACGGATCCGCTTGGCTCCGGCTACCACATTATTCAGTCGAAAATAGCGATTGGCTCTGGCGGCGTCGAAGGCAAAGGCTGGCTGCAAGGCACACAATCACAGCTTGAATTCTTACCGGAGCGGCATACCGACTTCATTTTCTCGGTATTTGCCGAAGAGTTTGGCTTTTATGGCGTCATTGGATTGTTAATCCTCTATGGTTTTGTCATTTTCCGTGGCATGCTAATTTCAATGCGAGCGCAAAGTAATTTTAACCGCCTTCTTGGCGGTAGTATTACGCTCACATTCTTTATATACGTGTTGGTAAACATCGGCATGGTGTCCGGATTACTACCCGTGGTGGGCGTCCCCCTGCCACTCATCAGTTACGGTGGTACCTCCATGGTCACCATGATGGCAGGTTTTGGCATTCTTATGGGCATTGCCACCCACCGCCGATTGGTTATTAGTCCTAGTTAATTACGTAAGGAATTTGTATGCTCAAAACGATTATTCCCGCGCTCGCTGCCTCCTGCGCACTCTTATTCTCTGTTCCAGTCACTGCAAACGACTGGTCTCCAGCTGAACGTGAGTTCATTACGCAAATGGAAACTGAGCACAATATTCCACGCGCTAAGACAGAAGAATTACTGCGCCAAGCGCAATTAAGCCAACCCATTCTTGATGCAATTAGTCGTCCGTGGGAAGCGCGACCTTGGCACCAGTATTACCCTATCTTTCTAACTGAGCGTCGTTTGCAACAAGGCATTGAATTTTGGGCGAAACATGAAGACACCCTCGCTCGGGCGGAAGAAAAATTTGGTGTGCCGGCTGAAATTATCGTCGCCGTACTTGGTGTGGAGACGTTTTACGGCAATGTCATGGGTACCCATCGTGTGCTCGATGCTTTATATACACTAGGTTTTCACTACCCGCCGCGACAAACCTTTTTCCGTAGCGAATTGCGCCAGTTTATTTTGCTTGCAACAGAAGAGAACATTGACCCAACCACGATCAAAGGTTCCTATGCCGGCGCCATGGGCTACGGACAGTTCATTTCATCGAGCTACCGACACTATGCCGTTGATTTTGACGGTGATGGCGTACGTGACCTGATGGGAAATGTCGTTGACGGTATTGGCTCAATTGCGAACTATTTTGCCGAGCACAGATGGCAGTCAAACCAGCCGGTTGCAATTCCTGCTTGGGTTGGAGCTGAAACGCCAGTCACTGAGCTCACCGCTGGCCGCGGCCAAGTACTCACTCATACGGTAGGGGAACTCAAGGCTGCAGGTGTGAAGTTCATTACCGCCATGCCAGATGAAACTCGCGCACGCCTGTTTGCGTTTGAGGAAGCTGACGGTTCACACTCCTATTGGGTGGGATTACCGAACTTCTATGCCATTACTCGTTATAACCACAGCCCGCTGTATGCGATGGCTGTTTATCAATTAGCACAGCAACTCCGAGCGCACCGATAAGGAGTCGATTATGCAGCAGTCGTTGGTTTTGTCGCTGATATCTATGTTCGCAGTACTCGGATTGAGTGCCTGTGCGAGTAGTCCGAATGCTGGGACTGAGCGCTATCGAACCGCTCAAGATTATGCGCCACCACGAACACCAACTGCTGCTGAATTGTTTCCCCTGACGCCGCGACTTGAGCCGCTATCGCAGCGCGGCAACCTACCTTATCAAGTGAATGGGCAAGCTTATTCGGTTCGTGACACTGCCGAGGGATACTTTGCCGAAGGCATTGCGTCTTGGTACGGTAAAAAATTCCATGGTCATTTAACCTCGAATGGCGAGTTTTATGACATGTATAGCTTGAGCGCTGCGCATAAAACCTTGCCATTACCAAGTTGGGTGCGTGTGACTAACTTGAACAATAATAAATCGGTGATTGTTCGTGTGAATGATCGCGGCCCATTTCATGCTGAGCGGATTATCGACTTGTCATTCTCGGCCGCCTATGCGCTTGATATGCACCTACACGGTACCGCGCCGGTGCGAGTAGAAGCGATCGAGTTCGATCAACCCACGCCTGTTAGTACCCAGCAAACCTATATCCAAGTCGCCGCCGCACGCGAATTAAATAATTTAGAAGCGTTGCGCCTGCGTTTACAAGAAATTTATGACCTCGATGCAACTACTCGCGTGCATCAAGGTCTGAATCGGTTGATACTAGGTCCCTTTGACGATCGTCAAACCATCTACTGGATGAACCGCCTGCAAGCAGACGGCTTTGAAGGGATATTCCGTTTACCGCAGGAACGCCTGTAAAAACGGAATAAATTATGCAGCAGAGTTAGTTACTCGGAATCACCATTTTGCTATACTCGTTGCCCATAATCTGTGCCCTGATAAAGTCGCATACAGTGCAGGCTATTCGCCTAACGCAAAACAACAGAGAACGTATTCGATCATGAAAAATAGCCGTTTAGTTGCAAGTCTCGTTGCCGCGGTCACCCTGACCGTCACTCATTTCACCATTCCCGCTCATGCACAAGGCGTAGTCCCGCCGACCCCAACTGTGAATGCCAAAGCATGGGTGCTCATGGACTATAAAACCGGTCAGATCATAGCCGGTGAAAATATCGACGAAGGCCATGGACCTGCTTCTTTAACTAAGATGATGACGAGCTATATCATCGGCAAAGAAATCAAAAGCGGCAACATTAGTCTCGATGACGAAGTAACCGTAAGCCGCAATGCGTGGGCACGTAACTTCCCAGGTTCGTCACTAATGTTTATTGAAGTGGGTCGCCAAGTCCGCGTCGAAGACTTGAACCGTGGTATTATTATTGCCTCAGGTAATGACGCTTGTGTCGCTATGGCCGAGCACATTTCTGGAACTGAAGACGCCTTCGCCAACCTGATGAATGCCTACGCCCGTGAACTTGGTATGCACAACACCGTCTTTGCCAATAGCCACGGCTTGCCACATCCTGATCAAATCACCACAGCGCGCGACATGGCTGTCCTTGCGCAAGCATTAATTCGCGACGTCCCAGAAGAATACGCCATCTATGCTGAACGTGAATTTACCTTTAACGGTATTCGCCAGTACAACCGCAATTCATTATTGTGGGATCGCAGCCTGAATGTCGACGGTATTAAAACTGGGTTTACCAGTGAGTCAGGCTATAGCCTTGTCACCTCCGCAGTGGACGGCGATACTCGCTTGATTACCGTTGTTATGGGTACCGCAAGCGAGCAAGCGCGTGCGGCTGAAAGTAAAAAACTACTGAACTATGGTTTCCGTTACTACGAAACGGTGACAGCTTATGAGGCCGGTGAACAATTAGTGAGCCAGCGGATTTGGGGCGGTTCTGTTGACGAGATTCGTTTAGGCACAGGAACTGAAGTTGTGGTTACGTTGCCACGTGGCCAACGTCAGAACTTACGCGCTAACTTTGTTCTCGATCGCACGCTTGAAGCGCCGCTCGCTGCTGGCGAAGTGGTTGGCACGGTAAATCTAACTTTAGGTGACCGTGACATTGCCAGCTTCCCGCTCGTCACCCTGCAAGCCGTTGAAGAAGGTGGTTTCTTCAAACGGATTATCGATAGCATTAAGAAGAGCTTCAGCGACGAATGAGCCTGATTTATCTCAATGGGGACTATGTTCCTCATGAACAAGCAAAAATCTCCGTCTTTGATCGGGGATTTTTGTTTGCCGATGGTATTTACGAAGTGGTGCCTATTTATAATCGCCAGCCATTTATGTTTGACGGCCATATGCAACGTCTGCAGAACAGCCTGCACGAAGTTGGTATAACTCCACCGTTAAGCTCAAATGAATGGCGCAGCATCCTTACTCACCTGCTAACAGAAGAGGCGCTTGACCACGCGATTCTCTATTTGCAGATTACCCGTGGTAGTGAGTTCCCTCGTAATCATTCCCCAAGTCCTGATATCCAACCGACTGTGATGGCGTACTTAGTACCTTTCACTCCACCCGTTGGCGAACCAACGCCGGTGCGTGTTGAATTGCTTGAGGACATTCGCTGGTTACGCTGTGATATCAAATCAATCAGTTTACTCGGTAACATCTTGTTAAAACTCCAGTCCACAGCTGGGGGTGCTCAAGAGCCGATTCTTCACCGCGCCGGGCGTATTACCGAAGGTGCGTCGTGCAATTACTTTATCGTCAAAGACGGTGTGCTCATCACACCACCTGCGGATAGCTTAATTCTTGCCGGATTGACTCGCCAACACGTCTTGAAATTGGCTGCTGACGCCCATATAAAGGTGCGAGAAGCAGCGTTCTCAACCGCTGAACTGTATGCCGCCGATGAGTGTTTTATGACCAGTGCCACTCGGGAAATCATCCCTGTTGGGCAAGTTGGACAAGAAGTCATTGGTAATGGTCAGTGCGGTCCTGTGACCCGCACTTTGATCGAACGATTTAGAGCAAGTCGCCCACGGTGACTTGAGGAGTAATGCATGAATACCAAATTTGACGAGTTGCTCGACTTTCCGTGTGACTTTACTTTTAAAATCATGGGCGTTGCCACACAAACTCTCGCAGACGAAGTCATTGCGGTGATTCAAGAGCATGCGCCTGGTGATTACAGCCCAGAGATTCGGCCGTCGAGCAAAGGTAACTATTATTCGGTATCGGTTTCTGTGGTCGTTACCAGTAAACTCCACGTTGAAACATTATATCGATCCTTATCTGATATCGACGACGTACGTTACGTCTTATAAGTCACATTCGCTTGTGCGAGCTAAAAAAGAACACGGAACATGAATCGACTAACTATTCGTCAGCTCGGTCGTATGGATTACGAGCCAGTCTGGAAGAAAATGCAAGCTTTTACCGACGCTCGCGATGAGTCAACCGTTGATGAGCTGTGGGTGGTCGAACACCCACCTGTTTTCACGCAAGGACAAGCGGGGAAAGAAGAGCATTTGCTTGCGCCCGGTGATATCCCTGTGGTTCCTGTCGATCGTGGCGGGCAAGTGACCTATCACGGACCGGGGCAAGTCGTGGTATACTTTATGCTCGACATTCGCCGGCGCAAAATGGGCGTTCGCGAACTTGTCACACAAATTGAGAATTCGATTGTGAATATGTTGGCGCAGTACGGTGTCACCGCTGCCCCAAGACCTGATGCACCCGGTGTGTACATTGGTGCAGAAAAAGTATGTTCACTCGGACTAAGGATTCGGCGCGGCTGTTCTTTTCATGGTTTAGCCCTTAACGTCAACATGGACTTATCACCGTTCCTGCGCATTAACCCTTGTGGTTATGCAGGGATGGTCATGACACAAACAAGCGCCCATGGCGGGCCAACCACATTTGCAGAAGCTGCTGAGCTGGTCACATCCGAATTTGCTCGCCTGCTGCAATACTCTGAAATCGACGAACAAACAGGTTTACCAGAACATGGCTAATTCAGACGTAGTAAAAGTTGAGCCAGTAAGTCAACAAACTAGCGCGAAACAAACTGCCGCTAAAAGTGCACGTATTGAGGCGGGTACCAAGCTCCGTGACGCTGACAAAATGTCTTTGATTCCGGTACAAATTGTTCCTGTTGAACGTGAACAAATGCTTCGCAAGCCTGAGTGGTTGAAAGTGAAGTTGCCAGCGTCAACTGAGAAAATTGATAACATTAAGAAAGCGATGCGTAAGCATGGGCTGCATTCTGTGTGCGAGGAAGCTTCCTGCCCTAACCTACCAGAATGTTTTAACCATGGTACCGCAACGTTTATGATTCTCGGCGATATTTGTACCCGTCGCTGTCCGTTTTGTGACGTTGCCCACGGTCGTCCATTGCCGCCAGATCCGCAAGAAGCACACAAGCTGGGACTGACCATTCGCGACATGGGCGTTAAGTATGTCGTTGTTACCTCTGTCGATCGTGATGATTTGCGCGATGGTGGAGCACAACATTTCGCCGATTGTATCCGTGAGATCCGTGCCCACAGTCCTGGGATTCGCGTTGAAGTACTCGTGCCTGATTTCCGTGGTCGTATGAACGTGGCTTTAGATATTCTTGAAGGTGAAGCGCCTGACGTCTTTAACCATAACTTAGAAACCGTGCCGCGCTTATATAAAGCAGCTCGTCCAGGCGCCAACTATCAGTGGTCGCTAGATTTATTGAAGCTATACAAAGAGCGCCGCCCAGATGTGCGTACCAAGTCAGGACTAATGGTCGGTCTTGGCGAAACCAACGAAGAAATTTTAGAAGTCATGGAAGACCTGCGCCGTCACAACGTCGACATGTTAACGATTGGGCAGTACCTGCAACCGAGCCGTCACCATATTCCGGTTGCACGTTATGTTACCCCAGACGAATTTGCCATGTTTAAGCGCGAAGCTGACAAGATGGGCTTTACCCAAGCTGCATCTGGCCCACTTGTGCGTTCGTCCTACCATGCTGATTTACAGGCCGCTGGTATTGAAGTGAAATAAGCTTAAATAACCTTAGGTGAATTCACTAAATCATGAAAGGAGGCAACCTAGCCTCCTTTTTCATTTCTAGTTCACTGCGCCGAAACGCCATCCATCGCTAATTTCATCAATTAATCTCATCAGGCTAGCCATCCGCATTAAAATCAGGTTTCATGGTGAATTGTTTCATACTTCAGGGAGACCTCTCATGGCACGTTTAGTTAGTGCATTCGCACTTTTGTGCTTCATATTTAGTAGCGTCGCTTTTGCGAATCCGGTTCACACCGGTTACCAAGAGCCCGCTCAAGAAATTATCGATATCGTCGATGCGGCGCCAGCTCCTGGTGCTAGCCTTAGTCCGAATGGGGATGTTCTTCTCGTTCTTGACTACCCTGCGCTGCCAACCTTAGTGGACTTGGCTGCCAGTGAATACCGTTTGGCCGGGATGCGAATTAATCCTGACAACCAAACCATAAGCCAAAGTCGTTATGTGTCAGGCTTTCGCCTGCTAAATATCGCTGATGGCTCCAGCCGGACTATTCGTGGTCTGCCGCAAAACATGCGCGCTATGGGCATGAGCTGGTCACCGGATGGCAAAACCATTGCATTCTTGAATATGGAACAGAACGGCACCTACTTATGGCGCATTGACGTTGAACGAGGTCGCGCTAGCCAGTGGAGCAAAGCTGCAGTTAATGCGGTTTGGGGCGCGCAAATCGAGTGGAGCCATGACTCGCAATCGGTCTATACGTTATTAGTTGACGCGAAGCGCGGCGCAGCACCACAACGTTCACGCGTACCTGCAGCACCGGTTGTAACTGAATCTCGTGGCCGTTCAGCACCTGCTCGGACGTATCAAGACCTCCTCGCCGATAGCCACGACGTTGCTCTTTTCGACTATTATTTTTCTAGCCAAGTTGCTCGCATCGACCAACGTGGTCGCAGCCACAACCTTGGTAAAGTTGGTGTGATTAACAACATCAGCCTGGCGCCAAATAGCGAGTTTATCCTCGTCACTGCGCTGCAAAAACCATATTCTTATGCGGTGCCACACTTCCGTTTCGCGCGCAATACAGTCGTTTGGGATAAGCAAGGTAAGCCAGTCTATACCGTTGTTGAACAAGGTGTGGCGGACAACTTACCGATCGGTTTCGACGTCGTTGTTCCGGATCGTCGTAGCATTAGCTGGCGTAACGACGCTGACGCGACCCTAGTTTGGGCGGTTGCCGGCGATGGCGGTAACTCACGCGCCCCCGCTGATATTCGCGACCGCGTTTATCAATTACCTGCACCATTTAACGCAGAGCCTAAGTTATTAGCAGAATTAGAAACTCGCTACGCGCGTTTACTAGCAGCTGACGGCAATACCGCTCTCGTGTGGGAACGCTGGTGGGCTGAGCGTCAAGAGCGTTTATGGCGCATTAGTCCAGACGGCGACGCTGAACCAGTGCTTGTTTGGGAACGCGCTTATGACGACAGCTACAATGATCCAGGTCAGCCGTTAACCACCACCTTAGAAAATGGTCGCCGCGTGCTGCTGCTCGATGACGGTCACTTAATTCTAACTGGTACAGGCGCCTCAGACGAAGGTGATCGTCCATTCATTGACCGTCGCAACCTCTTTACAGGCGAAACAGAGCGTCTCTGGCGTTCAGAAGCACCTTATTACGAGCGCCCATGGTCACTGATCGATTTAGAGAACAAGGTATTCTTAACCCAGCGTGAAAGCGTCGATACGCCACCTGACTTCTACCTTCGTAATCTGACTGATGAGAGCTTAGTGGCATTAACTAATACTGCCCACCCAATGCCTCATACCTTGGACATCAGCCGTGAATTAGTTAATTATGAGCGCGCGGACGGTCTACCGATGTCAGCGAACCTATTCTTACCAGCCGGTTATGACCAAGAGCGCGATGGCCCATTACCAACCATCGTATGGGCTTATCCGCGTGAGTATCGCAGCACAGCTGCCGCAGCTCAGGTAAGTGGTTCACCCTATCGCTTTAATCGCATTAGTTATTGGAATCCGCAATTCTTAGCCACTCAAGGCTATGCGGTATTTGACGCAGCAACCATGCCGATTGTCGGTGAAGGTGACGAACTCCCGAACGATACCTTTATTGAACAGTTAATTATGAACTCAGAAGCTGTCATCAATTACGGTGTTGAGCGTGGCGTTAGTGATCGAAATCGCTTTGCATTAGGCGGCCATTCGTATGGTGCATTCATGACTGCAAACGTGCTTGCTCACTCAGACCTGTTCCGTGCAGGTATCGCCCGTAGCGGTGCATACAACCGGTCGCTTACTCCGTTTGGTTTCCAGCGCGAAGAGCGGACCATTTGGGATGACCCAGCACTGTATCAGCGGATGTCGCCTTTCTTTGCTGCGCATCAACTGAAAACGCCTTTACTACTCATTCATGGTACTGACGACAATAACTCGGGTACCTTCCCGATGCAGAGTGAGCGTCTATACCAAGCTGTAAAAGGGAATGGTGGCACCGTTCGCTTAGTCATGCTGCCGCTTGAATCTCACGGCTACCGTGCACGTGAGTCGGTCCTACACATGTTGTGGGAAACCGTCGAGTGGCTTGACGAGTTTGTTAAGAATGCCGAGTAGTTTCGGTAACGATAGCGCCAGCTAATCGCTATCAAGGCCAGTGGTATCACTGGCCTTTTTATTTAGCCTAGTTTGCATGAGACGCAGGTAAACGTTCGGCATTTGCCCCACCTCATGTTGCTGCATCAGGGTGACATACCCAACTGGTCGCCACGCGTAGAAACCTGTATCTTCGCAAGTTGCAACCGGATGCAATCCTACTCGCAAGGGGTCGGTTGAACCTAACTGCCAAACATTCTCAGCGCGTTTCTGCGCAATTGGCTGCTGCAGATGCTGCACCCATGGTAACGTTTGGGTTAAACTCACCAGCTCCGCAGTCGTTAACTCTTGACGATCAGTAATGATCATATTTAACGCTGAAAAGTCGAATTCACCTGCACAAAAACGCTCAGCCAAATCACGGCTCATTGGATATTCATCGGCTAAACCCAGCGTATGGCCAAGCTCATGAGCCAACACGCGACCCCGCGCTTGGCGATCAATAAACACTAAACCGTTACGGGTATTCGCTAAACCTGAATCAGTGAGTACGACGTCCACTTGCTGAGCCGCCGGCCAGGCCGGCTGCATCCAAACCTGATCATAGGTGTCGGGATCAAGCAATTGACAGGTTGCTCGACCATCTCGATCCGCACACTCTTCCGCCCAAACTGCAGTAATTAAACGTCCACAAAAACGCACTTCTGCGTCCTCATGAGTATACAAATTCTGAGTGGTTTCTAACCAAGACTGACTAGACGGAAGATCGTCTAAACGACCAAAGAAATTCAGCAAAACGTCACAGTGTGGCGCGGGTAGTTGCACCGGAACTTGCTTGCTAAAAGCGGCGATAGTTTGCGGTGATGATTCTTTTTTCTGTAACCAGCTTTGCCATTGATCGGAACTGCTGGCCCACCAGACAAAAGAGGCAGCACCTAATGCTACCCCTAGCATGGGCCAAACAAATGCGCGACTAGTCTTCGAGTTGCTGGCGGAGTTTTTGAATTTCAGTTCGCGCATAACGATGTTCTAAGTAGCTGTAAGCGTTGGTCGCTAAGGCCAGCTTGAAATAATTAATCGCAGCAAAGGTTTGCCCACGTGTCGCAGCCATTTTTCCCATATAGAAGTATGCTTCGCATAAATAATGATTCAACTCTTCTTGATCATTGCTGCGTTCAAATGCACTGCGAATTAACTCTTCTTCATTTTTTTCGCCAAGAATATAAGCAATAATCTCTTGGCCCCAAGGATTCTCCGTCGCAGCTGGCCAATGTTCACGGAGCTGAGTCTCGGCGCGGCCACTATCGAGCTCGCGACCAGCAAAGTAATACCAAATCACTCGAAATGGGTCGGCAGGATTTTGAAAGTAGAAGTCGGCAAAATCAGTGTGAGCGAGGAAATACTGGCCATTGTAGTACGCAGCTAAACCGCGATTCAGATAGACATAATCATGATCTGGCGCCAGTTCAATTGTGCTATCAAATGCTTCGAACGCGGATTGGTAATCGCCCATTGCGGTCAAATAAATCCCCATGACATGATACGCATCGACCAAGTCTGGCTTTAATTCGAGTGCTTGATTTGCATCCACCAACGCAAGTGTACGCAAACCAAGTTGATCGTGTGTCACCGCACGCCGTTGCAGTAAATACGCTCGTTGCTCATCATCGAGGTTGCCGGAGCTGAGCAATTCGTTTAACTGAAGCAGTTCAATCTCAATACTTCGGTTAACGGGCAGAGGCTCAACCAAGTATAAATTTGGTTCGTAACCGGCCATAGAGTCTGGCACACGCTCAACCGGTTGCTGTTCCCCGTTTAAGCCCGCACTACTGGTACAACCGCTGATCAATATCAATCCTAGAACAACACCAACTATACGCAATATTTTCACCGTACTCTCCGCCTTTCAAGCATGAATTCTCATTTAATCACATCCACAGCGGAGCGCCTAGAGGCGCGGGGAATTTTAAACAAAACCTAACAATAAAACTTCAGCATGCTTTAATCTTGTTGGCGCAAACGTATCCGCTCTTCCTCTAGCGACAATGATGGTCCAGCTCCTAGCTCTCGCAATACATCGTCAAGAACTCTCGCAGCAGAAGCTGTTCGATACTCCTCGCCCGATTGAGTCGTGAGTGTCACAGAAGCGATGACTTGCCATCCAGTCTGCTGACGACAAGCTATCTCCTGGCGAACTTGGCGGGCTGGCTGTACTTGCTCCACTTCATAACTGCGACAGACCCGGTTATCCCCTGCAACAAATGAAAACTGTGGCCGAAGTATGGCTCCGGAGGCTAAATCCAGAATTTCACCACTGGGCAGTGAATCTAATCCGTCACTAACTTGTGTCCATTGAGTGGCAGCCGAATCAGTTTGTTCCGGCCAAAATTGAAACACACCAAGAGCAAGCAAGATAGTTACGCTCGCAGCGACCGCGAAATGCTGGCGAGTCCGTTGCCAGAACGACAGACTGACAACATTGTTGCCTCTATTCGACCGTTCGTGGTTAGCGAAAAGTAAGCCCTGGAGCTCCGGAGCTAACTGTTGTGAATCGATTTGGCGAGCAAACTTCTGAACATCCACATCCACTTGGCTTAACATAGCGAGCCGATCTGCCAGTTCGGGATTCTCGGCAATTTCATCTCGAATGGCCGCTAACTCGACCGCTGATAACTCTTGATCTAGAAACGCTGATAATTTCGCATCACTGATTTTCATTGCAAAATCCCCTCTGCTTGATCATTGCCTGCGGCACCATAAAGCTGACTCGCAAGTGCCGCGCGTGCTCTGGCTAAGCGACTCATTACCGTCCCAATTGGAATTTCTAATGTCTCTGCTACTTCTCGATAAGACATGCCTTGTACCGCCACTAACGTTAAGATTGTATGTTGATCTTCGGGCAGCGTTCGCATTGCGGTACCGACTGCGGATAACTCAATTTGTTGCTCAATATCGCGAGCGCCATCAAATTCTTGAGCTTCCTGTAGTTCCGTATCAAATACTGCATTCGCACGCACTTTACGTGCTCGATACTCATCGATCCATAAATTACGGCAGACCCGAAATGCCCATTTCAATAACTCAACATCACTTGGGATTGGTCGCGTTAATAATCGCTCAACTGTCTGTTGTACTAGGTCATCGGCATCGGCCATCGCCGTCGTCAATGAAAACGCAAACCGACGTAACGACGGTAAAATGCTAGCAATTTGAGCGTGAAGAGCACGATTGCTCGTCATGACAAGTTCCTCGTTGAAAGGCTAGTATCGAATTTTCTTGATTATCATGGTGACGAATCATGAGGCTATTTATTCCAATTAATTTGCAATTTTTGAAATAGATTTGGGTCTCGAACGTTAGTATAGTGAAGGCACAAAAACCGAAACTTAACTATGGGTGTATTTAAATGCGTTGTAAACACACATGCTTGGCGAGCTTGGTAATTTTTCTCAGTTTTAGCTGGCTGTTTCCGGTGTCCGCACAACAAAATCCCAATATACCTAACCTGCCAGTGAATCCAGCTGAGCGCCAAATCGAACGCCAGATCGAACGCGTCGCTCGTCAGGTTGCGCGCATGGAACGTGCGCCTGCCGAAGCCATTCAGCAACGAGCTATCGACAGTGTTCTGAATGCCAGTGAACGAGCCAGCGAGCGAGCGCTGAATGGAACTTTAATGAATGGCTTACCCGAGCTGCCGCCGCGTTTAAGTATTACCAATCAACTTGGGGTTGAGCGCTTTGTTGAAGTCGAAGTTGAGCCTGGTCGGCGGGCAATTGAGCGCGAGTGGGTTTTACTGGTGAACGAGCAGGAAGTCGAAGAATTACGAAGAGTCGCCGCAGAGCTATGGACTTACTTAAGTGAAATGTCTGAACTCGGCGGTTTACAGCAAGTTATGCTGGTGTTTACAGTACCCCGCCATCTCGACAATCTTGCTGGGGTCACTCAGCTTCTACCAGCTCATTTCCATGCTGCGCTCGATCGCAATTACGTCTATCAGGCCAACAGCGCTTTGACGCTCACCAGCACAACCCATGCCGGAGTCAGTCGCACTTCGCTGTTACCGCTACCCACGCAGCTGCCTGCTATTTGTCATGCCCCCGTGCGGATTGGTGTGGTCGATACCGCGCTCGAATACTCGCATAGTGGATTTACCCGAGCTCGTGAACAACAGCGTTTAGTGCGCCGCAGTTTCCTTGCCGCCGACCTCAAGCAACCCAACGCTCATGGTACAGCGGTGGCCAGTTTATTTATCGGTGAACAAGACGCCTTCTCAGGCCTCACACCACAAGCAATCGTCTATCACGCTGAGGTCTTTTATCAGCAATCAGAAAGTCACCAAGGAGCCCCCTTAAGCAGTGTGTTACAAGCGCTCAATTGGCAAGTTGAACAACAAGTACAGGTCATTAATTTAAGCTTAACTGGCCCGCATAATCGAATTCTCGAGGAGACGGTGAGAGCCATCAGCCGTCGGAACATCAGCATTGTAGCTGCCGCTGGAAACGCAGGTCCGTTTGCTGAACCGCTCTTTCCAGCAGCTTACGAGGAAGTGATTGCGGTGACCGCAGTTGACGCCAATGGCGAGGTTTATCGTTGGGCGAATCAAGGTGATTATATTGAATTTGCAGCATACGGCGTTAATGTTCAGAGCGCTCAACTGAATTCAAGTTGGGGGCCGGAATCGGGCACTTCAATTGCTGCGCCAATTGTTACCGCCTTTGCTGCATGTAACCACCAATCAACACCCCAAGAAACTCGGGCGCAGTTGCAAAAGTTGGCGATTGACTTAGGTGAGGAAGGCCGCGACCAACAATATGGCCACGGCCTTTTACATCCCTTTTAGAAGCTGAAACGCAGTCCTAACGACACCCGAGTTTCATCATAATCTGCACTGTCTAAATTAGACCGGTAGTCGCCTCGTTCAACTAAACTAATTAAGCTGAGCTTATCCAGAATTGGCACTTCCAAGCGAGCTTCTAGCACTTGATGTCGGTCATCACGACGCTGTTCGATGGCTGGGGTGATACCTTGGTAATCTCTGTCTTGCCAACGATAACCGAGTTGAATGCGAGCATCGCGACTCCATAAATTGAAACGATGGGAATAACGCAATCGCAGCGAATTACCTTGGTACGAAAAGGCGTCATCGCGAGCATCTTCATCATCATAATTCGCGCCAATTAAAAAGAAGCTTCGGCCTTCGTTAAAGAAATAAAAAGCATCAATACTATAACCTAACGTGTCAGCATTGCGGTCACCAAGCGTGGCAAAGGTTTTTTCACTTTGCGTCACTGCTGCCCGCACATACCAAGCGTCAGCAAATAGACGAGCAGCATAGAGCGAGCGTTGATGTAGCTTCATAAAACCATCACCGCCAAGTTCCGCGTCGGCAAAGTAATAGTTAGCACCCACCGTATAGTGATTAAAATCGTAGCTAACATCACCGTAAAGAAGGTGCATAGCCAAATCGAATTCACTGAACTCACGATAACGACGATCACTGTAGTTGTAACCAAAATCAACATTCATCGCTGTCTTCGGCTTCCAGTGCGCATCGACTGCAAAATCTAAAACAACCGCCTGATCTGACTCGCCGGTAGCTTGTTCTAATTCGCTCACGCTGACATTACTATTGTGCTCACTTGCGGCATCTACTCTTACCGACACGTTAAAATCATCGTTTGCGATAGCACCAGACGGCCAACCGATGACAACCGCCATGCCTAACGCAAACGTCACTGATCGATTTGAATTCATTTTCATCGTTCAACCCCAGTCGTTGATCTGAAAAAGGGGGGACGGTTCCCCCCTATTATTCAAGTGTTCGAGTGATACTCGTTAACCACCATTTGGTCGTCCGGTTGGAATCCGTCCGCGAAGGTTTTCACGAACCGTATCGCGAACTGAGTCATTGACGTTCGCACGAACATTGGCAGAAACCGTCGCACCGACTTGACCTGCAATTTCTGCGCTGACTGCTGCGCCAATATTAGCACCAGCTTCCGAACGCACGACTTCGCCAATCGCTGCTCGGCCTTCTGCTGCAGCATTCATTGCCACATCAGCAACACCACGACCCCGCTCTGCAGCATCTTCTGCTTCTTCACGACCGCGCTCGGCGCCAGCTGCGAGAGCTGCAAGCACTGCTTCTGAAACTGCCGTGCCATCTTCCTGTGCTTGTTGAGCTGCACCGGCAACACTCAATCCAAGTTCAGCGTTCGCGTTAGCATTGGCGTTAGCATTACCCCGAGCTTCAGTGCGGACTTCTTCACCGGTATCGTCTTCATCTGCCATTACTACCGGCGCCGAAAGGCCTAACGTCATAACTACTGATAATGCAAGTAAAGTTGGTTTGTTCCAAGTTGCTTGTAAGTTTTTCATCGTCATTACCTCCAGTTATTGCGAATGACACTTAGATAACGACTCAGATCGCACTCCTATTCCGTCAAGATTTTGTAAACATAGCAAAAACCAAAAAAAAAGCCCCGAGCACATTGCTCAGGGCTTATTCATTTCATCTGTTTGATGAATTACTCGGCTTGGTCGCCAGTTGCTTCCGCACTGTCGGTCGACTCTTGCGCTTCTTTCATACTCAAACGCACGCGGCCTTGACGGTCAATTTCAAGAACCTTGACCTTCACGACTTCGCCAACTGACAAGTAGTCGTTCACATCTTCAACGCGCTTGTCGCTGATTTGCGAAATGTGGACTAAACCGTCTTTACCAGGTAATACGGTTACAAACGCACCGAAGTCGACGATACGTGCAACTTTACCTTCATAAATACGACCAACTTCCACTTCAGCAGTAAGCGCTTCGATGCGTTTCACAGCCGCTTGTGCAGCAGCTTCGTCAGTCGCAGCAATCTTAATTGTGCCGTCGTCATCGATTTCAATGCTCGTACCGGTTGACTCAGTCAACTCACGAATAACCGCGCCGCCTTTACCGATAACATCACGAATCTTCTCTGGGTTGATCTTCATGATGTGGAAACGTGGAGCAAAGTCAGAGACATCGTCACGCGCCGAGCTAATCGCTTGGTCCATCACCGACAAAATGTGTAAACGGGCTGCTTTCGCTTGTGCCAACGCTTTTTCCATAATGTCTTTGGTAATCCCTTCGATTTTGATGTCCATCTGTAACGCAGTCACACCGGTCGCGCTACCAGCAACTTTAAAGTCCATGTCGCCGAGGTGGTCTTCGTCACCAAGGATGTCAGAAAGAACAACGAAGTCGTCGCCTTCCTTAACTAAGCCCATGGCGATACCAGCAACCGATGCTTTAATTGGAACACCAGCGTCCATCAATGCCAACGACGTACCACAGACTGAAGCCATTGAGCTTGAGCCGTTTGATTCAGTGATTTCAGAAACCACACGAATGGTGTACGGGAATTCTTCTGGGCTTGGCATAACTGCTAACACACCGCGTTTCGCCAAACGGCCATGACCAATTTCACGACGCTTCGGTGAACCAACCATACCCGTTTCACCAACACAGTATGGAGGGAAGTTGTAGTGCAACATGAAGCGATCGGTGCGCGCACCCATAATCTCGTCGATGTTCTGTGCATCACGCTCAGTACCTAGGGTCGCTGCAACGATTGCTTGAGTTTCACCACGAGTGAAGACTGCTGAACCGTGAACGCGCGGTAACATGCCAGTCGCCACGTCAAGTGCACGAACCATATCTGGTTCACGACCGTCGATGCGCGGCTCACCAGCGATAACGCGACGACGAACCACTTGTGATTCGAATTCGTGGAAGATGTCGCCAACTTCTTTTTCGTTCAGCTCTGCGTCGTCTGCTTTCAGTGCTTCGATCACTTCTTTCAGTGCTACACCTAATGCATTTTTACGCTCAACTTTATCGTTGATGCGGTAAGCTTCGCCGATTTTACTCTCAGCCAATTCTTTGATTTTTGCAATCAGTGGCTCGTTTTTAGCAGCCGGAGCCCAGTCCCACTTCGGCGTGTTTACTTCAGCAGCAAACTCATTAATTGCCGAAACGACAGTTTGCATTTGCTCA
This sequence comes from Gammaproteobacteria bacterium, assembly GCA_023380515.1. Next base: position 27,721 of record JAMCRH010000175.1, read on the forward strand.
TGACCGTAAACCACAGCGCCTAACATCACTTCTTCGCTGAGTAAGTTCGCTTCTGATTCAACCATCAATACGGCAGCTTCAGTACCAGCAACAACGAGGTCAAGTGCTGATGACTCAAGCTCAGTCTTCGTTGGGTTCAATGCGTATTCATTGTTGATAACACCAACCCGCGCTGCACCGATAGGACCATTGAATGGGATACCAGAGATTGTAAGTGCGGCAGAGGCACCAATCAAAGCAACGATATCTGGATTGACTTCAGGGTTTAACGACATAACCGTCGCAATCACCTGAACTTCATTAAAGAAACCTTCTGGAAACAGAGGACGAATTGGACGGTCAATAAGGCGACTCGTTAATGTTTCGTTCTCTGAAGGGCGGCCTTCACGTTTGAAGAAACCACCTGGAATTTTACCCGCAGCGTAAGTACGCTCTTGGTAGTTAACGGTCAGCGGAAAGAAATCAGCGTCTGGACGCGCTTCTTTTTTACCAACAACAGTAACTAATACCGTTGTGTCGTCCATGCTTGCCATAACAGCGGCTGTCGCTTGACGAGCGATAGCGCCCGTTTCGAGAGTGACAGTGTGCTGACCATATTGGAATTGCTTAATAATCGGATTCACGTTTTGTTTTTCCTTTACTTACTTAATTTCGCCCCTACTTTTCCCGGGCCCTGTGCTTTTTTAACTACTTTCAACGCTGCATTATAACGGAATAAGCTCACCTAAAGAAAGCAAGTGCGCAATCTTTAAGCAAAAACCTGACCATAAACCACAATTCAAACGCCAAAAATAACAAAGGGGCCCTGAGGCCCCTTTGCATGTAAACTGTTAGCGACGTAATTCTAGACGCTTAATCAGATCTACATAGCGCTCTTCATTTTTACGCTTTAAGTAGTCCAACAACTTACGACGTTGGCTTACCATGCGCAGCAGACCACGACGTGAGTGGTGATCGTGCTTGTGCTCTTTGAAGTGACCTTGCAAGTGGTTGATTTGCGCAGTTAACAAAGCTACCTGAACTTCAGGTGAACCTGTGTCGCCTTCGCCACGTGCGTAGTCGGCTACGATTTGTGCTTTTTGAGCAGCTGTTAGTGACATAATGTTACTCCAGTTTTGATGATGCCCGAGCCGATCACTAATTCAGCCCAAGCGGGAGCGCGAATTATACGCGCGTTACTAGCCGATTACAACACTACAACGCGCTTTGGCCAGTATAAACCGTCGCTTTCTCGGCGCTCACCAACACCAAGAAAAACACCGTCACTAGCACGACGCACTCGTAATAATGGTGTTACCGTGTCTGCCGCGACCGGTTGACCATGCAGGAAGCCACCCGCGGCTTTATCCGACACGTTTACTTCCGCAAGCTGTTGCACTGGTGCATCAATAGGCAGTAAGAAGGCGTCGAGCGTCGAATAATCGAACTCAGCCGGATCATCACGATCCGCAACCAGCGCTTGCAACTCTTCCAAAGAATGCATGGCGTCAGCTGGATAGTCGCCAACACGCGTACGATGTAAGCTTTTAACATAAGCCCCACAGCCTAACGCTTGGCCAAGATCATCTACCAGAGAGCGAATATAAGTGCCTTTGCTGCAATGTACGTCGAGGGTGACAAAAGGAAGCTCAATAGCAACCACGTCTATCGAGTAAATTGTAATTGGACGGGCTTTGCGCTCGACTTCAATACCGCGACGAGCATAATCGTAAAGCGGTTTGCCTTCATGTTTCAGGGCAGAGAACATCGACGGCACTTGCAAAATATCGCCAATAAATGGCGTGATCGCAGCACGTACTTGCTCCGCCGTAACCGTCACGTCATGACGCTCAACAACTTCGCCATCGGCGTCACTCGTGTTGGTGCGAATACCTAGCTCCGCAACCACTCGATAGCCTTTATCAGCGTCGAGCAAAAACTGAGCAAACTTAGTTGATTCACCAAGACACACCGGTAGCATGCCCGTTGCTAATGGATCTAATGCACCTGTGTGTCCTGCTTTCTGGGCGTAGAACGCTCGTTTTACTTGTTGCAGTATCCGATTAGAAGATTCCCCTGACGGCTTATCCACCAGGATCACACCATCGACTAATCGACCACGTGTTCGTCTCGCCACAGCTTATTCCTGTTCGTCGTCCGGATTGTTCTTCGCTCGCTCTTCGTCGCGCTCACGTGCTTCACGTACTAGGCTCGCCATGCGAATCCCTTCAAGCAAACTTACATCATGCACAAAGCGTAGCTCTGGCGTCACCCGCGATTTAATTCGCTTACCGAGCAACGAACGAATATAACCCGCCGCTTCGTTAAGCACACCTAGTGCTGTTTTGACCTGCTCTGGGTCATCCTGTAAGAAAGTCACAAACACTTTGGCATAGCCAAGGTCTTTCGACACTTCCACATCGTTAACAGTCGGCATTAAAACTCGCGGGTCTTTAATTTCACGCTGCAGAATCATCGCAATCTCGCGCTGCATCTGCTGCGAAAACCGATCGGTCCGACTAAATTGCTTCTTCATAAATACTCCTCAATCCTGCTCAGTGCTGCCCTAGCTCAGTGCCGGGTCGATTGACCTGCGCTTGCGAATCAGTTAACCGATACCGATAATCTTTCGACTACTACAGGTATACACCATCAGCGTTGAACGATAAAACTCAAACAGATTAAAAAAGTGGCATGCGTATAATCAGCTGAACGGTTATAGCTACCGAGCATGGAGAGATAAGCAGTTTGGCAAAGTGTCTGAGCCAAGGATGGCGAAGACAAGCCCCCATGGAGGGTTCACGGCGTCTTTGCCAAACTGCTTGTCTTGCAGTGCGTAAGTAGCGTAATACTCGATCTAAATTATACGCATGCCACTTTTAAAAGCGAGGCAGCGCAAGCGCTGCCTCAACATTTTACAGTGTGCGTTCGACTTGGATGGTTTCGAAGACCTCAATTTGGTCGCCGACTCGGACGTCGTTGTAGTTCTTAACGCCGATACCACATTCCATGCCGTTACGAACTTCTTGTACGTCGTCTTTAAAGCGACGAAGTGACTCAAGCTCGCCTTCGTAAATCACCACGTTGTCGCGGAGAACACGAATTGGCGCAGAACGTTTCACAATACCTTCGGTTACCATACAGCCGGCAATCGCACCAATTTTCGGTGATTTAAAGACATCGCGAACTTCCGCTAAACCGATAATCTGCTGTTTGAACTCAGGCGCCAACATACCTGTCATTGCTTGCTTGATCTCGTCAATCAAGTCGTAAATGACACTGTAGTAACGTAATTCAATACTCTCGTTTTCAGCAGTTCGGCGAGCAGTTGCATCAGCACGCACGTTAAAGCCAATCACGATTGCATTAGAAGCACCCGCCAAGCTCATGTCGGTGTCAGTAATACCGCCGACGCCGTTACCGATAATATTGACTTTTACTTCATCCGTAGAGAGCTTAGTCAACGATTCGATAATCGCTTCGAGCGAGCCTTGAACGTCTGCTTTTACCACTAAGTTCAGTTCAGAAACGTCGCCTTCTTGCATGTTGCTAAACATGTTTTCAAGCTTCGCTTTCTGCTGACGTGCTAACTTCACTTCACGGTATTTACCCTGACGATAGTTCGAGACTTCGCGCGCTTTGCGCTCGTCTTTCACGACGTTAACTTCGTCACCAGCAGCTGGAACGCCCGACAAACCGAGAATTTCTACTGGAATCGACGGACCAGCAGTTTCAACATCCTGACCTAGCTCATTGCGCATAGCGCGAATACGGCCGTATTCCAAGCCACACAGAACGATATCGCCACGATTCAACGTACCGTTTTGGACCAAAATGGTTGCCACCGGGCCGCGACCTTTGTCTAGACGCGATTCGATAACGATACCCTTCGCCATGCCATCAAAGCTTGCTTTCAGGTCAAGCATCTCGGCTTGCAGCAATAATGCTTCTAGCAAGCCGTCGATGTTCTCGCCGCTCTTCGCAGAAACGTGAACGAACTGAACTTCACCGCCCCATTCTTCAGACAATACGTCGTGCTGAGCAAGCTCAGATTTCACACGGTCCGGATCAGCTTCTGGCTTGTCAATTTTGTTTACGGCAACAACCAACGGTACACCAGCTGCTTTCGCGTGCTGAATTGCTTCTACAGTTTGTGGCATCACACCATCGTCTGCAGCAACAACTAGAATGACGATATCGGTTTAGCGGAAGTTCGCGATACGCATTGACGTAAACGCCGCGTGACCCGGAGTGTCTAAGAAAGTAATCATACCGTGGCCGGTATCAACGTGGTACGCACCAATGTGCTGAGTAATACCACCTGCTTCACCCGCTGCTACTTTCGCTTTTCGGATGTAGTCCAACAACGAGGTTTTACCATGGTCAACGTGACCCATTACAGTAACAACCGGCGCACGTGACTGTAGTTCACCTTCGTCACCACGGTCTAGAAGAACTGCTTGCTCAAGTTCGTTGTCATTTACCAATACGAATTTATGACCGAGTTCTTCAACCACTAACGACGCTGTTTCTTGATCAAGCACCTGATTGATGGTCACCATTTCGCCCATCTTCATCATCGCTTTAATCACTTCAGTCGCTTTAATCGCCAGACGGTTCGCAAGATCCGCAACCGTAATGGTTTCCGGAATCCGAACTTCACGCTCTACCGGTGCTGCTGGCTTATTAAAGCCATGCTGCATGCTACTTGGTGAGCGCTTGCTACCTTTACGGCGGCGTTCACGACGTGGCGAATCATCTTTTTCGTCGTCTTTACCACGACGCTTGGTTTTCTTCGGCGTGCGACGACCACGACGTTCTTCTTCAGTGTCTTGCTGCTCTTCGGCAAATTTAGCCGTGGCAGAGGTTGTGAAGTGAACGTCTTCTTCTTCCATTTTCTTGCGGCGGGCTTCTTCTTCTTCCCAACGCGCTTGGTTCTCTTCAGCTAAACGACGAGCTTCTTCAGCTTGACGCTTGGCTTCTTCTTCCGCTTTCTTCGCCGCTTCAGCTTCTTGTGCTTTACGCAGTTTTTCTGCTTCAGCGCGGGCAGCTTCAGCTTTCGCCTTTTCTTCTGGCGACTTTTCTGGTTGCGGCTTCGCTTTTTCTTTTGC
>JAMCRH010000176.1 GCA_023380515.1 Gammaproteobacteria bacterium
GCCAAGGAACGACAGAATCACAGCACTATATATAAGGAAGGCGTGCGCGAGTTGGTCCTGCCAAACACCGATTGCCCCTAAAATGGCGCTGCCCAAAAACGGTACAATGCCCGCCCATGTTAAGCGGTTCGCTGTCACTATCGTTGCTTCATTCATATCTCTGCTCTTTCCTCATTCCAGCCCCGGTCCCTAACGCCGTTCCAGCCCCGGTCCCTAACGCCATTCCAGCCCCGGTCCCTAATGCCATTCCAGCCCCGGTCCCTAACGGGCGCGCGCAATGCGCGCAATTAACCAGCTATGATCCACGCTAGGTAACCTACATAGGCGACGACGAAAAAGCCACCTTCGAGGCGATTAATCCGCCCTGGCCGGCGAGCCTTTTTGACGCGGAAGGCAAACAGCAAAATACATAAAGTCATTAACGCCATCACCGCGTAGTCGCGGGTTAACACCGCCGGTTCGAGCTCAAACGGTTGAATTGCACCGGCTATCCCCACTACGGCCAAGGTGTTAAATAAGTTCGATCCGATGACATTGCCCAACGCCAAATCGTGTTCATTTTTACGAATTGCTGCGATGGCGCTCGCCAACTCCGGCAGAGACGTGCCGATGGCAACAATGGTCAGGCCGATAACGAGGTCGCTCACCCCGAATGCTTCGGCAATTTCAACCGCGCCCCACACCAAAACGCGCGAGCTTAAAATCAGTAAAACCAAGCCGATCACCAACCAAATCAATGCTTTATTCAACGGCATCGGGTGGCTGTCCATTTCTGCTTCGGTCTCTAAACCTAATGCGTCATCGCCGTTGAGCCCTTGTTTAATTGACCAACCCATGACCGCGAAAAATACCACCAACAGAATCCAAGCGTCACGCGCACTGATGTTGCCGTCCAAAATCAGCCACCCGGCCAACACAGTTACACCGATTAAAACCGGCATTTCTCGGCGTAACACATTCGACTGCACGGTTATCGGCGCGATTAATGCGGTAATGCCGAGCACCATGCCAATGTTGGCGGTGTTAGAGCCGAACGCGTTCCCAAGCGCAAGGCCTGGATTTCCGCCGATGGCAGCGAAGGCCGACACCACCATTTCTGGCGCTGAAGTACCGAAACCGATGATGAGCATACCGATTAAAAGTGGCGACATGCCTAAATGTCGAGCAGTCGCGGCTGCGCCATCGATAAATCGGTCGGCGGACCAAATTAGCAAAACCAGACCAAATATGACTGCAACTGCTGCTAAAAGCATCGATACTCCTCGTTATTTAATCTATATCGTTGGTTGGATAAATTGTTGCCGCAACGTGCACGATTCGCTTCGCGCAGTCTTCGAACAAACTAATAATATGTAGATAACTTGTCACTAACGGCGCAGCCTTTTGATTGTCGCGAACTTCATTCAAAAGCTCTGCACGCCTTGCGCGACGGGCACTTCGTATTGTCTCTAAGTGTGCCGCCCGCTCTTCTAGACTCATCGCTTTTAAGTCACCCGTGCGAAGCAACTTCAGTAACGCTTCACGCAGCTCATCCGAAAATGCCTTTTCGATGTCATTGTGCGGCAAGTTTGCCAAAATATGGAACGTTTCCCGTAGTTCGAGGCACTCTTCACGCGCCCAACTTAGGTTCAAAAACTGTTCTGCTGAATCATCCAGTGGTGCCTTGGTTGCGAGTCGATTGCCAAAATCTTGGATAGTCTCAAGCAACGCCTTGGTGTCCATTTCCTCTTCGGGTTTGGGTGCGTCCGGGTCTAAAACAGTACGCCCTCGCAGTAGTAACTGTTTGAAAACTCGTTTAATTTCGGAGTGCATCGCCGCCACACCCATGCTCGGAATACCAACGACGGTGTCATCGAGGTAGCGCGGTTTAACCGAGGTTAATTCTGGTTGTTTAATCCAACGTTCGACGCGACGCAGGATTTTGTCCGCCAAAAACCACATAAGTACAAGGCCGAGCAAGTTGAATAAGGTGTGATAAAGGGCCAATCCGGTTGAAATGTTCTGGCGACCGTCGCCGCCCGACAACCATTCCGCAACCCACCACATCGGCGCGAGCAAAATGAGCGCGATAACGGCGGTGAATACTTTTTCGACGACATGCACGAGAGCCAATCGCCGCGCGTTCGTCGTTGCGCCAATAGTCGCCAATAAACTTGTGGCCGTGGTGCCGATGTTAGCGCCAATCACTAGCGCCGCGCCGAGCAGCGGCGTCAAAACGCCGGTTACCGATGCGGTCAAAACGATTGCGATGGCGGCTGAGGACGACTGAATCAATGCAGTTAACAACGCACCGATGAGCACGCCGAGCACAATTCCAAACACACCGGAGGCACCAAGTTGTTCGATAGGAATCCAGTCGGCAACATCAACAAAGGCGTCGCGCAGCAATCCGAGGCCGAGGAATAACACGCCGAAACCGGTGAAAGTCATGCCCAAATGTGCGGCTCGACTGTCTTTGAAGATGAGTTTCATGAACATGCCGACGCCGATAAGTGGTAAGGCGATAAGTTCAACGCGGATTTTTAGGCCGACCAGCGCGACGATCCACGCGGTCATGGTGGTGCCGAGGTTACTACCGAACACGACCCACGCGGCCTGGCGTAATTTCAGCATGCCGGCGTTGGTGAAACCGAGTGTTGCGACGATCACCGCGCTACTACTTTGCACCAGTGCTGTGATGCTAAAGCCTGTGAATGCAGCTTTTAAGCGGGTTTGAGTGGAGCGCTCAAGAAAAGTCGCGAGGGAATTACCAGCCGCAGCTTTCAGGCCGTCGGTCATCATGGCCATGCCTAACAGCAATAGCCCGAGGCCGCCCAACGTCATCGTTACCGTAGTCCACGCCATCCGTTTCCCCTTCTACACCGTTCCTCGCCATAGAATAACTTGTTTCTTACTTGCTGGTAAGCCCCATTGCGCGCGCCCATTGCGGACCGGGGCTGGAATGCGATTAGGGACCGGGGCTGGAATCGCATTAGGGACCGGGGCTGGAATGCGATTAGGGACCGGGGCTGGAATGGCGTTCGGGACCGGGGCTGGAATGAGCCAACGCTACAACTCACTCAGTATGCTAAACAGGCCAAGCCCGACAAATACAACACAGCCAACGTAGCGTATAACATGCATTGGAACTCGGTTGGTGACCCAAGCACCGAAGAATACAACCGGCAACAATAGTAAATTCATTCCGACCACAGCGCCGAGTGCAACCGGTACAATTGTCTCATAGCGGGCGGCGAGCATCATGGTAACTATCTGAGATTTATCAGCAATTTCTGACAAACTTAACAATAGGAAGGAAGCAACAAAGGCACCGTACTTGAAATACTTCGACGAATTGGAATCTTTATCATCGCCTTTATCAGGGCGAAGCATAGCTAACCCCATGATAATAAAAACTATCCCCACAACGAAAGAAATCACAGAACCGGACATAAAGTCGCCTAACACGAAACCTAAAGAGCTAGCGATTCCGTGCATAACAATAGTGGAAAGCACGACGCCGGCAACAACTGCTGCGCGTTGGTTAGAATAGCGAGCCGCTAATAACAACGCGATAAACTGTGTTTTGTCGCCTAATTCTGCGGCAGCCACTGCAATTAAAGTCGTGAAGAATTCGTTCATTTCGCACCCTAAGTAAAAAGCGCGAGGAGTCTAACATATTTCTTATTATTTTTCGGCAATTTGTAATTAGGCGCGCCTGATAGGGACTGGGGCTGGAATGCGTTTCCAGCCCCGGTCCCGAACGCCATTCCAGCTACGGTCCGCAATACGAGCAGCAATGCCAACTCATTGTTCTTTATACCTCTTTCGAAAGTGGCGGAGGCTTCATTCTGCACCTACACTAAACATAGGCACATGAACGATAACGATAGGAGGTTCTATGTTTTTCAGAACCAGTACGTTTTTAGTAGTGGCTGTAGCTTGGTTGGTGGGCTGCACACCAGCAAATCAGGGGGAAGTCGATGTTCCAGAGCTTGATGCCGCCGTCGAGCAAACGGCCGAGCTACGCCCTCCTTGCCAATTAACTTTCGGCTTTGAAAGTTGGGAGCCTTATCAATACCTTAGCGTCGGCGGCGAAGTTGGCGGTGTTGATGTCGAAATCGCTCAACGCGTTGCAAATGAAATTGGTTGTACATTAAAAGCCGAGCAAGGCAGCTGGATGGAATTGCTTGAATGGCTTCAAAACGGCGAAATTGATTTCGTCATGGGCGCATCAATGACCGAAAGTCGCAGAGAATATGCCCACTTTTCAATACCCTACCGTCAAGAACAATTTAGCCTATTTGTTCGCGCAGAAGAATTACCACGCTATACGATGGATACGATCGAGGAATTTTTGAGTGAAGGCTACCGAATGGGTGTCGTCAACGAATACTTTTACGGTGATGATTTACAAGGATTGATGCATGAATCTGAATATTCCGACCAGTTTGTCGGTACTATTTTGAATGAAATGAATATGGCGCGACTTTTAGATGCCGATATTGACGGATTTTTGGAAGACAACTTAGTTGCAGCTTCTATTATCCGTCGACGCGGCCTGAGTGAACGCATAGCTCGCACAGAAATCCATTTGGACTCATCTGATGTTTACATTATGTTCTCACGTAGCTCAGTTTCAGGGAGTGAAATCGATGCATTCAACAATGCTTTAAGAACAGCAATTAACAGCGGCTATATTGATTCTCTCATTCGTCGATACGGTGGGTAAAACTCACTTATAACTCCGCCTGAAGTCAAATTTGGTTCAGGCGGAGTTCTATTAAGATGCTTTTTTAACTCTCTTTTCTTTTTCGAATTCTTCTAATTCCCGCCAACGTCTAAACTGCTCCTCGCTCACAATATCCAATTTTTGTTCAAGGCGTAGCTGTTTTGGTGCAGTAAAATCATAAGCGTCACGGTGCACGTCATCACAGAAAATATACTGCTTTTCCTTAGGTTTCTTAGAATTACCGGGTTTAAAATAATGCTGACTAACACCGATCTCCCTCTCTAAAGAAATACAGTATTCTCGGCTGGCAATTGCAATTCTCCGCCGTGTCGCCTGGCGTATACCGTCCAGTTCTTCCGGTGGAATTGTTTGCCGACACCAGTCTCGGTAATTCTCCTCTCGCTCATATTGATTCTCACCAAGCTCTACAAAATAAGGATGAGGTGAGATTAATTTATCTGGTCTCCCATGCCCGTTAGCTCGATAGCTAGTAAACTTAGCCGCGAATAGAGTACGCACCATTCCAGCTCGTAAAGGGTTATTTTCGATATACCGCATGGTATTTAAAAGGTATTGCTCGGTGTCCACAACAGACGCAAAAAACCGCCCTTGATAGAGCGTTCCCACACGCTCATAAGTTCTATTAACGTGGGTCACATAATTTGAACCAAGATCTCGCATGGTTTTTGAAATTGCGTGTTCTTTGACTTGTGTCAGTAATAAATGAAAGTGGTTATCCATAAGCGCATAAGCATGAACCAAAACGCCATGCTTAAGTGCGTATTTTCGCAACCAAAATAGGAAATAATTTCTGTCCTTGTCACTCCAATAAATCTGACATTTATTGGTTCCACGCTGAACCACATGCATGGTGAGATAAGGGCGTTTAATACAATGTTTGCGTGCCATATTTAGCTCCGTGCTATTCGTTATAGCTTCCGATGTCTAGTTAACTGCGACAATATTCGCAGCCCATCTACCATAGACCTTTTCCCTCCAAATACCCATAGTCTTAATCCATTACCTACATAAATAGCTGATTGCGGACCGGGGCCGGAATGCCATTAGGCGCGCCCGCTAGGGACCGGGGCCGGAATGGGATTAGGCGCGCCCGCTAGGGACCGGGGCCGGAATCGCATTCCAGCCCTGGTCCGTAATGCGAAAAATCGGCTATGATTAATGCAACAAACAAGAAAAGCGAGAGGTAGTTATGAATCATCGTAAAATTCGAGTCGGTATTAATGGTTTTGGTCGAATCGGTCGTCTCGCCTTGAGAGCTGGCTTCGGTGCAGAAAATCTTGAGTTCGTGCAAATTAACGACCCAGGCATGGACGGCAACATGGCCGCGCATTTACTAGAGTTCGACTCGACGCATGGGCGTTGGCCGCTCCGGGTAACAAGTGACCCAAATTCAATTTCAATTAATGGGCGTCAAGTTCGGTTTACCCAAAGCAAGGAATTGTCGGCGGTCGACTGGTCAAATTGCGACCTCGTTCTGGAGGCCTCTGGGGTCTTCAAAACTAAAGAAGCGTTGCAGGTGTTTCTCGACCAAGGTGTTGATCACGTTGTGGTTTCTGCGCCAGTGAAAAGCAAGGGTGTTCCTAATATCGTGGTCGGCGTGAACGACGCGGACTTTGATCCGCTCGAGCATTCGATCGTCAGTGCCGCTTCCTGCACAACAAATTGTTTGGCGCCCGTGGTTCAAGTGATTAAGGACAATTTCGGAATTAAACATGCCTCGATGACCACAATCCATGCGCTGACAAATTCGCAAAGTATTCTCGATGCGCCCCACAAGGATATTCGCCGGGCTCGCGCTTTGGGCTCACTGATTCCGACAACAACGGGGGCCGCTAAGGCGATTACTGCAATTTTTCCGGAGCTAGAAGGTAAAATTAACGGTCATGCGGTGCGCGTTCCGATTGACTGCCCCTCGTTGACCGATATTGTTTTCGAGGTTGAAAAGCCGACCACTGCAGAAGAAGTAAATGCCGCATTGCAGGCTGCCTCTGAAAGTGAGGATCTCCGCGGCATACTTGGTTTCGAAGAGCGTCCACTTGTGTCTATCGACTACAAAACCGACCCGCGATCGTCCATCGTCGATGCCCTTTCAACCCTCGTAATTGACAAAACTCACATCAAAATCTACACGTGGTACGACAATGAATGGGCCTATGCAAACCGCACCATCGACCTGATGCAACGCATTGCTGCAAGCTCGTAGCTACCGTTCTTATTGCGGACCGTAGCTGCAATGCCGCTCCAGCCCCGGTCCGCAATGCCGTTCCAGCCCCGGTCCCTAACGCCGTTCCAGCCCCGGTCCGCAATGCAAATATACCTGCCATTCACCCCATTTATAGCGCCATATGTATATTTTCTGTTAAGTTGTAGCGAGGTATACAAACTGGAAGGAGTTGTCTATGTCTCTCTACACTGCGCCAACGGCCGCAAACCAAGTCCGCGATAACTGCGGCTTTGGGCTGATTGCGCATCTGCAGGGCGAGGCAAGTCATACTCTTTTGCAGCGTTCCATCACTGCCCTTGACCGCATGATGCACCGAGGCGCTATCGGTGCTGATGGTAAAACCGGTGACGGTTGCGGCCTCCTCATGCAGTTACCCGACTCCTTCTTTCGCACAGTAGCAAAAGAAAATGGTTGGCAACTTGGAAAAAAATATGCGGTTGGTCAATGCTTTACCAGCTTAGATGAAAGTCTTCGCGCGCAAGAGAAGCAGGTCCTCGAAGAAGAACTACAACGAGAAACTTTAACCGTACATGGCTGGCGAAAAGTTCCTGTGGATAATCAGGTGCTTGGCGAAATCGCTGCATCGACTCGCCCGCACATCGAACAAGTTTTTGTGTCGGCACAACCTGGTTGGCGCAAGAAAGATCTCGAGCGCCGCCTCTACATGGCACGCCGACGTGCCGAGAAAAGACTTAGCCAACATCCTGATTTTTATGTAGTTTCTTTGTCGTGTTTAGTCATGGTCTACAAAGGCTTGATGATGCCGAAAGACCTTGCCAACTTTTATAAAGATCTCAACGATGAGCGTCTAAAAACCGCGATATGCGTCTTTCATCAGCGATTTTCGACCAATACACAGCCTCGTTGGCCGCTCGCACAGCCATTTCGATTTCTTGCCCACAATGGTGAAATTAATACCATTGCCGGCAATCGACAGTGGGCAAAAGCGCGCAGCTATAAAATGCGCTCGCCACTTTTACCTGACCTGAATGACGCCGCACCATTCGTTGGCGAGCAAGGCTCGGACTCGAGTTCGCTCGATAATATGCTCGAACTTTTATTGGCTGGCGGCATGGATTTGTTCCGCGCAATGCGCCTATTAATTCCCCCAGCATGGCAAGGCGATCCGACGATGGCCCCCGATTTGCGCGCCTTTTACGAATTTAATTCCATGCACATGGAGCCATGGGACGGCCCCGCTGGCGTAGTCTTGAGCAACGGCCGGCATGTCGCTTGCAGCCTCGACCGCAATGGCTTGCGCCCCGCCCGCTATGTGATTACGCGTGACCAACACATTACGGTTGCATCGGAAGTTGGCACCTGGGATTACGCGCCAGCGGACGTCGTCGAAAAGGGACGACTTGGCCCCGGTGAAATGCTTGCGGTTGACACTTACAACGGCAAGATCTGGCGCAGCAAGCAAATCGACGAAGACCTGCAAGCCCGCCATCCATACCGCGAATGGCTCGACGCGCATATCCGCCGACTCACACCATTCAGCGAGTGCGAGGCAGAATTAATCGGCCAGCGTGCCTTTACTGATGAACAAATGGCCGTGTTCCATAAACAGTTTTTTTATAGCCGCGAAGAAATAAATCAGGTTATTCAAGTGCTTGCGATTGACGGTCAAGAAGCCACTGGCAGTATGGGCGACGATACGCCCGTCGCCGTGCTTTCGAGTCAGCCTCGATTGTTGTTCGATTATTTCCGCCAACAGTTTGCCCAAGTAACCAATCCGCCTATCGACCCAATTCGTGAACGCCATGTGATGTCGTTGGCTACTTGTATTGGTCGCGAACAAAATATGTTCAATGAAACATCGGGTTACGCACATCGCGTACTTTTCGATAGCCCGGTGCTCATGTATACCGACTTGAAACAATTGAAAAATTTAGACGATGAACATTATAAATATCGCGTCTTCTCGCTACAGTTCGACCCTTCTATTCAAAGCCTAGAGCAAGCACTTCTAGCACTTTGCGACACGGTTGAAGCTGCCGTCAAAGAAGACGGCGTGGTAATTGTTATCCTCTCCGACCGAGCCATTTCCAAAAACGAGTTGCCAATTCCGGTCGCCATGGCGACTGGTGCTGTTCAAAATCGTCTAGTTACCAAACAGTTACGCTGCGACGCCAATATCATTGTCGAAACTGCCGCAGCCCGCGATTCGCACCATATCGCAGTTCTTGTTGGCCTTGGCGCCACCGCGGTTTACCCATTTCTCGCCTACGAAACCATCGAGCAGCTATGCGTTGCGGACCGGGGCCGAAATGGCGTTGCGGACCGGGGCCGGAATGCGCTGAACATACCCGTGCGACAAGCTGTTGATAACTACCGGAACGGTATAAACAAAGGCCTCCTGAAGATTATGTCGAAAATGGGGATTTCCTGTGTGGCCAGTTATCGAGGTGCTGGTTTATTCGAACTCGTTGGAATTTCAGACAAAATTCAGTCACTGTGCTTTCCGGTCTGCCACAAGCGTATCGGCGGAGCATGCTTTGAGGACTTCACCCAAGATCTACAGCGCCTTCACAAGATCGCCTGGCTTCCACGTAAGCCACTGAATCATGGTGGTTTATTGAAGTATGTCGACGGTGGTGAATACCATGCTTACAACCCCGAGGTTGTCACCACTTTACAGCGCGCGGTTGCAAGCCGCGACACTGCTGCTTATTTGGAGTTTTGTCGGGCTGTGAATAACCGGCCGGTCGCCATGTTGCGTGACCTCCTCGCCGTGAAAGCCCCTGCTCCGGTTGAGCTTCATTCTAGCCCCGGTCCGCAATCACTTCTGAAGCGCTTCGATACGGCGGCAATGTCAATTGGGGCGCTAAGTCCGGAGGCGCACGAGGCGCTGGCCATTGCCATGAATAAGTTGGGCGGGCATTCGAACAGCGGTGAAGGTGGTGAAGATCCGAAACGCTTCGGCACCTTGAAGAACTCCAGAATCAAACAAGTCGCGTCCGGTCGATTTGGCGTCACGCCGCACTATTTAGTTAACGCCGACGTGCTGCAAATCAAGATTGCACAAGGCGCTAAGCCGGGCGAAGGTGGGCAATTGCCCGGCGAAAAAGTCACCGCGGAAATTGCGAAACTGCGCTATTCCGTGCCTGGCGTCACCCTTATTTCGCCGCCGCCGCACCACGACATCTATTCAATCGAAGATCTCGCACAGCTCATTTTCGACCTCAAACAAGTCAATCCAGAAGCTCTCGTTTCCGTCAAACTCGTTTCGGAGCCGGGAATCGGCACTATCGCTACCGGTGTTGCCAAAGCGTACGCCGACTTAATCACCGTCGCTGGTTATGACGGTGGCACCGGCGCCAGCCCGCTAACCTCGGTAAAATATGCCGGCTCGCCGTGGGAATTAGGCCTGGCCGAAGTGCACGAAGCATTAGTAATCAATGGCTTACGGCATAAAGTAAAGCTTCAAGTCGACGGTGGATTAAAAACCGGCCTCGACATCATCAAAGCCGCGATTCTCGGTGCCGAGAGTTTTGGCTTCGGTACTGCGCCAAT
The DNA here is from genome assembly GCA_023380515.1 of Gammaproteobacteria bacterium. The sequence continues at coordinate 10,473 of JAMCRH010000176.1, forward strand.
GATAGCGCTTGGCTGTAAGTACTTAAGAATCTGTCATTTAAACAACTGCGCAACGGGAATTGCGACGCAAGACGCCGCACTTCGCCAGCAATACTTTAGCGGCCTACCTGAGAAAGTAGAGAACTACTTTTACCTACTTTGCGCTGAAGTGGAGCACTACCTTAATGAACTTAATGTCGAGGACATTACAGACCTTATAGGCCGTACGGATTTGCTCGAGAAAATAGCTGAGCCATTGACGCTTAAGCAGGAAAAAATCGACCTTCAGCCACTTCTGGACTCTGCTTCGGTTAAATCACAAAAACCTTTGTTTAATATAGAGAAAAACAACCCACACGATAAAGGTGAGAAAAACCGAGAACTTCTAGAAATGTGCCATTCTGCTGTAGTAAACCGTGAAAGCCGAGAATTCAGCACAACATTAAGAAATGACGATCGCTCAGTCGGTGCAACACTTTCTGGTTTTATAGCCAAAACTCACGGTTTACAAGGCTTGGCGGGCAGCCCCATTAAGATTTACTGCACTGGCACAGCTGGTCAAAGTTTCGGCGTTTGGAACGCGCCAGGTCTGCACCTCTACCTCACCGGCGACGCCAACGACTACGTCGGCAAAGGTATGGCCGGTGGCCGCATCAGCATCAAGCCACCGGCTGAAGCAACCTATGCATCACACGAGTCGGTGATCATGGGCAATACCTGCCTTTACGGTGCAACTGGCGGGCGTTTATATGCTGCCGGTATTGCCGGTGAGCGTTTCGGCGTACGGAATAGCGGCGCCATCGCCGTTGTCGAAGGCATTGGCGATAACGGGTGTGAGTATATGACCGGCGGCGTGGTCGTTATTCTCGGCGAAACAGGCATCAATTTTGGTGCGGGAATGACCGGTGGTATGGCGTATATCCTTGATGGGAATGAGAATTTTTCGGAAAAAATCAACGCTGAATTGATCGAAGTTCTGCCGATTGCCAAACCGATTTTACAAGAGCATTTGCGCGGGTTTATATATGAACATATGGAACATACGGGTAGTGAGCGCTCACGTCAAATCCTCGCAAACTTTAGCGAATGGCTGCCTAAGTTCCGCTTAGTGAAACCGAAAGCGAGGGAGCTTGAAGATCTTCTTGGCCACCGCCCACGTTCAACCGATTCAATTCGCGTGGAGGTGATGTAATGGCGCAGAATATCTATCAATTTCTTGATGTTGGCCGTGCCGAGCCGCCGAAAAAATCGCTTCAACAACGAAAAATCGAGTTTGTTGAAGTACATGATGTCATGCCGACAGAACAAGTCGCAGCCCAAGCAGACCGCTGCCTTGACTGTGGTAATCCATATTGCGAGTGGAAGTGCCCGGTACACAACTATATACCGCAATGGCTCGAGCTAGCGCAGGCTGGGCGAATCATTGAAGCGGCCGAATTATCGCATCAAACCAATAGCTTACCGGAAGTTTGCGGTCGAGTTTGCCCGCAAGATCGCCTTTGCGAAGGCGCCTGTACGCTGAACGACGACTTTGGCGCTGTCACTATTGGTGCAATTGAGAAGTATATTAACGACACAGCCTTTGAAATGGGCTGGCGGCCAGACGTTTCAGGTGTCGAAAAACTCGGCAAACGCGTTGCGATTATCGGCGCCGGACCGGCCGGTTTAGCCTGCGCAGACGTCCTCACGCGCAACGGCATCGACGCCGTCGTTTATGACAAATACCCCGAAATCGGTGGCTTACTGACCTTCGGCATCCCTGCTTTTAAGCTCGAAAAATCGGTCATGACCCGTCGAAGGGAAATTTTTGAAGCCATGGGAATTGCCTTTGAACTCAATTGCGAGGTTGGAAAAGACACGGATTTTCAATTACTTACCAAAGAGTACGACGCGGTTTTTCTCGCTCTCGGCACATATAAAGCAGTCGACGGCGGACTTCCAGGCCTCGATGCGCAAGGGGTCATCCCCGCGCTACGTTACTTAATCGGCAACACCGCTGAGCTCATGGCCGCGCCCATGTCAGACTACCCCTATTTGTCGCTCGCGAACCAACGCGTCGTCGTACTCGGCGGCGGCGATACCGCCATGGACTGCCTGCGCACCGCGGTACGGCAGCAAGCCACATCGGTTGTGTGCGCATACCGGCGCGACGCCGAAAACATGCCAGGCTCGCGCAAAGAAGCGCAACACGCGCGCGACGAGGGCGTCCAGTTCGAATTCAATGTGCAGCCATTAGAAATTGTTGCCGAAAAAGGTGTCGTGACCGGCGTTCGCTTCGTGCGCACCGAACTTGGCCCCGCTGATGCCGCCGGTCGCCGTCGTCCAGAACCGGTTGCGGATTCCGAGTTTGTCATGCCCGCCGACGCTGTCATTCTCGCCTTCGGCTATCAAGCAAATCCGCCTGCATGGCTCGCAGAACATGGCGTCAAACTTAATGATTGGTCGCTCGTCGAAACCTCTGGAGAGCATGCTCACTTCCCTATGCAAACCAGCAATCCGAAGATATTCGCCGGCGGCGACATGGTGCGTGGCGCCGATTTAGTTGTCACCGCCATCGCCGAAGGCCGCGCCGCCGCCAACGGCATCCTTGACTACCTGCATTCCGAACCGTAGCTGGAATGCCATTAGGGACCGGGGCTGGAATCGCATTAGGGACCGTAGCTGGAATGGCATTCCAGCTACGGTCCCCAATGCGCGCACGAACCATAGGTCACACAGCTAAGCCTTGATACTGCGCTGGATTGGCGCCTGTAACGAGATTAAGGTCTCGGTTGATTGAATCTCTTCAATAACCTGAAGCCGCTCAATAAGTAGCTTCTGCAAATCATCGATATTGCGCACCATAACTTTGATCAGCACGCTATATTGCCCTGTGGTGTAATAGGCTTCTGTTACTTCTGGTAAATTTTCTAGCTTTTTCAATGCAGTAGGATAATCACCTGCTTGCCGCAAAATTATGCCAATGAAGCAGGTGATGTCGTAGCCAAGCTTCCGCGCATCAACCGTCAATGCATTAATGATGTTTTTATCTAAATTATCGATCATTTAACCTAGCCCCTGTTTATCGAAACACAATTAGATAATATCTATTTATATTTATTTTTAACAGAATAAATTTAACACAAATCGACTTCGTGCCAAACGCTATTGATTAAAATATCAAAATACCGATAAATAGAACAACGACAACAAGGAGCTCATTATGAAAGCAAAATTTCTGACCAAGCAGCACGAAATTCGTTTTATTCGCACTACGTTTACCGATGAGCTTTGCCGTGCTTTGAATCTCGTGGAGGTGCAAGCGCCAATTCTAACTGACCCGCTAGACGGCCCTCAGGACACGCTCTCCGGATACGAGCAAGCTGTTCAGGTGCCCGTTCGGTCGTTACAGCAATCGTTTGAAGTCGTGCACTCTTTAGCGAAGTGGAAACGGCAGTTGTTAGCGCAATATGAATTTGCTGCTGGCGAAGGAATTGTTACGCAAATGAAAGCGTTACGTCCAGATGAGGAGCAACTTTCGCCCATTCATTCGGTGTACGTCGACCAATGGGACTGGGAGCAAGTCATCGCTGACCAGGCTCGCGATCAGCAAACCTTGCACCAAACAGTTGCAACTATTTATAGCGCGTTAAGAAAAACCTTGAGCCTGTACCAGTCGCAATTTGATGCGCCAGAACTTCAAATACCGGAAAAAATTAAAATTCTGACAAGTGAAGAGCTTCGCTTAAGTTATCCGTCACTAACTTCTAAGGCCAGAGAACATGAGGCAGCTCGCGAATTCGGTGCAGTATTTGTTCAGAACATTGGTGGCGCTCTCGGTGACGGAAAAAGTCACGATGTGCGTGCGCCGGACTATGACGACTGGTCGCTAAACGGTGATATTTTGGTGTGGAACCCCATCCTCGAACAGTCACTCGAATTGAGCTCTATGGGCATTCGAGTCGACCGCGCTGCACTAATTCGCCAATTGCAGATCGCCGGAAAGGCCGACAACGCACAGTTACCTTGGCACCAAAAACTACTCGCTGGTCAGCTACCGCAAACTATTGGCGGTGGTATCGGCCAGTCCCGCCTATGTATGTGGATGATGCAGCAACCGCATATTGGCTGTGTGCAGCATAGCGTTTGGTGCCCAACCACGCGCGAACGCTTCGCAGGGATTCTGTGAAAACGGGTGATTGATAATCATTCTTATTTGTGTTTAAATGACACCATATTCACGAAGAAATGGTGTCATTATGTACGTTTGTCTATGTAA
>JAMCRH010000177.1 GCA_023380515.1 Gammaproteobacteria bacterium
CAGCGAAATTCAACGCGAATTACCGCGCGAATCGTAAATAAAAAAAACGCCCCAAAGGTTGGGGCGTAAATAATCGCTTGCTGGACAAGCGAATCAGGGTTGCACGATTGATTGCGATCGGCAGGACTAACTTTAAAGTAATTTGGCAGTAATGCGACTTGGTTTACTGTTTCTTTACTTTCCTCGAAGACTTGCCAAGTATCAGACGAATCTCCATAAAAAAACGCTGGCGGTTTACACTGCCAGCGTTTTTGTTTTTGGGGCTTTTAGCTTTGTTCCTTATTAGCTTTTAGGGCTTAAGCGGCCGCAATGACCGCTATTCATTAAGCCACGGACTTTTCTTTACCAGCCTGAGCAAGCGCATAGTCACGCGCAGCTTGACCAGCGAGTAAGTCAGCAGGGTCGAAGTCGTCGACGTTAATGACTTGTAAGCGGCCTTCTTCCGCGCGCTTAAACAGCTCAACTTCTTCGTCGGTCAGTACGCCAAGCTCTTTTCCTTTCAAGCCAATTTCATGTAAACGCATGAATGGTAAACGTTCACCTGCAGCTTTCTGAACTTTGTCGTGCAACGGCTCAATGGCGATAATGTCACGCAATACTTGCTCAACATATCCAAATGGACCGCGCTCAGACAGGAATTGTCCTTCACCAAGGCGTTCACGCGTTGGATTCGGCTCCATCAACAAACGGCTGATCTTGTGACCAAGTTTGTCACTTGGTGCTTTCACGATGCGACCGAATGGGAACATGATGCCTTTCAGAACTGAACCAATGCCACCGAAGTTCTCGAGGAATTCAAGCTGACTTTGCTGCAGTTTGTTGAGGGTATCTTGCATCGCCCAATGCACAAGTGGAAGATCCGCAGCAGGGCGGCCGTCGTCTTCGAAGCGCTTAAGAATTGCAGAACCAATAAACAAGTAGCTCAGCATGTCGCCTAGACGTGCAGACAAGCGCTCACGACGTTTCAGCTCGCCACCTAAGACACCCATGGCCACGTCAGACATCAACGCTAAGTTCGAGCTGAAGCGCGTCATTTGACGATAGTAGTGAGCGGTACTGTCGTTTGCAGCTGTCGAAGTAAAGCGTGCACCAGTTAAGCCTAACCAAAGTGAACGAACAAAGTTACTGAACACAAAACCGATATGGCCGAACAGTGCTTTGTCGAAGCGGTCGAGACCTTCTTTACCTGGAACGGCAGCAGCTTCCATTTCTTCTAATACGTATGGATGACAACGAATCGCACCTTGACCGTAAATCATTAAGCTACGAGTCAGGATGTTCGCGCCTTCAACGGTAATTGCAACCGGTGTACCTTGGTACCCACGACCTAAGTAGTTGTTTGGACCTAAACAGATGCCTTTACCACCATGCACGTCCATTGCGTCGTTCATGCATTGACGGAGTTTTTCGGTCATGTGGTATTTTGAAATTGCTGAAATAACCGATGGCTTTTCACCTTGGTCTAAGCCGGCAGTCGAGAATTTGGTAACAGCGTCCATTAAGTAGGCATTACCACCAATACGCGCCAATGCTTCTTCAACACCTTCCATTTTACCAATAGGTAACTTGAACTGGCGACGGATACGCGCATAGGCACCCGTGACCAACGCCAGCGACTTCGCGCCGCCCGCACTGTTTGACGGTAGGGTAATCACGCGGCCGACTGACAAACACTCCATAAGCATGCGCCAGCCTTTACCAGCCATAGCTTGGCCACCGATGATGAAGTCCATTGGGATAAAGACATCTTTACCTTGAATTGGACCATTGTGGAATGGCACGTTCAATGGCAAGTGGCGACGACCAATGGTCATGCCTTCGATATCGCGCGGCAATAACGCACAGGTAATACCGATATCCTTTTGGTCGCCAATCAAGCCGTCTGGGTCGTACATTTTAAATGCTAGACCTACTACAGTGGCGATTGGTGCCAGGGTAATGTAACGCTTGTTGAAATTCAGACGAATACCAACAACTTCTTTGCCTTCCCATTCGCCTTTACAAACGATACCCGTGTCTGGAATTGAGCCAGCATCTGAACCGGCTTCTGGGCTAGTAAGGGCGAAACACGGAATTTCATCACCGTTGGCAAGACGTGGTAAATAGTAGTCTTGTTGTTCTTTGGTACCGTAATGTTGCAACAGTTCACCTGGACCTAACGAGTTAGGTACACCAACAGTACTGGCTAAAATGGTTGAGTGACCCGCTAGTTTTTGCAAAACGCGCGACTGGGCATAGGCTGAAAACTCAAGGCCGCCATATTCTTTCTTGATAATCATGGCGAAGAATTTGTTGTCTTTCAGGTATTGCCACACGTCTTCAGGCATATCTGCCAATTCGTGGGTGGCTTTCCAGTCATCCAACATGGCGCAAACTTCGTCACACGGACCATCAAGGAACGCTTGCTCTTCGGCAGACAGTTTGCCCGCTGGAATGCTGTGTAGCTTCTTCCAGTTTGGTTTACCTGAGAAAATCTCGCCGTCCCACCAGACTGTGCCGGCTTCAAGCGCGTCACGCTCTGTTTGCGACATTTCTGGCATGATTTTGCGGAAAACTGAAAGAATTCGCTTAGCGATTACGCCTTTGCGAATGAAAGTAAGATTAAGCGGTAGCAAAATAATTGCGGCGATCAGCCAAGGTACCCACGCAAAAATGTTGGCTAAGGTGCCAACCGCGAGTAAAACAATGACACCGAGCGTGAACGTACGTAGCGATACACGGTGATACAACAGCGCTCCCAATACAATTAGGGTAGCAATACACCAGATAGCGACACTCATGTTATTCTCCTGAGGTTTGAGGTCTGACCAGTAATCCTTAAAATTAGAACAAATCGCATCAATTTGCAAGTGTTGAAGCCCGCGCTTTGTCAACGAATGTCACTGCGGTTGAACTTGCAGCTAGGCTCTGAGTCTGACATTCTAAATTTCCATAGTCAGAAAAGGTCGTATATGGATCAATTTAAGGTTCGACACGCTATTATTCGCAGCATTATTGCGGTTGCAGTTGCCATCTTGCTCTTGGTGTTATCTGTGCTGATGGTGGTCTACGCTGAAGAGCCAGCGAGCGAGCAAACAGGAATAGAATCGGTCACGTCTGCTGAGCAGGCTGCGCATCATGCGGCGCAATTGGCTCAGCAAATCACACGAGCCTATCGTGCTGAGTATGATCTGAGCCGCCGAGGTCGAACACACGGTACCGCATTACGAGAGCTGAAAAAGACCGAGGAAGGGATGTGGCAATATCACACCAACACAGAAGCGTCGCTTTTATTCCTCTCTGACCGTCGGTACAACGATTCGGTTTTTCAGTTGTCGGGTAGCCAAGTGCAGCCGCTTAACTATGTGTATGAGCGCCGCGGCACCGGCTCAAATCGTTATTATGCGGTCACGTTTAATCGCGAGAATGAATATTTACGCAATGATAATGGCGACGAAATTCATGCCGAATGGCGGGATGATTTATTGGACGCCAATACCGTACTTCACCAATTACAAATCGATGTCGCCATTGGTGCTGAAGACCATTTTGAGTATTTTCTCATTGACGAAGATGGACGTGACACTTCCTACGCATTTGCGATTGATGGCCGCGAGTCTATTCGGGTACTTGGTGAAAGCCAGGAAGTTATTCGGGTCAGTCGGGTACGCGATCATGATCGCCGGCAAACCTACTTTTGGTTTGCGCCAAAGCTGAATTACACCATGGTGCGTATGCAGCAAATTGAAGGTGGCAAAGAACAAGCGCAAGTGAACCTAACGAAATTACACTTCAGCGATAAAAGTTAAATCTGGCTACAAAAAACCGCGCATTAGCGCGGTTTTATTCAAGTTGGTTTTTTGCCGTAGACCTGTTCGTCGTAAGCCTATTCGTCCGACGCCTATTCGTCCGAGGCATACCCCTGTGGACCAAGTCCTGCACCATCAAGGTGAGCTTTACCATTCAATAAACGTAAACGATCACTGCAGAACCAACGCGCAACTAAAGGATAAATGCGATACTCCTGCTCATGCACGCGCTCTTGTAAGTCCTCGACCTCATCGCCTTCGAAAATTGGCACTTTCGCCTGCAAAATGACCGGACCCCCGTCAAGCTCTTCAGTGACAAAATGGACACTCACACCGTGCTCTTTGTCACCTGCGTCTAACGCACGTTGGTGCGTATGCATGCCTTTGTACTTCGGCAACAAACTGGGGTGAATATTCAACGTGCGGTCGGCAAAAGCACTCACAAAAATCGGTGTGAGAATACGCATAAAGCCAGCGAGGATAACCAGATCCGGCTGATAGCTTTGCACCCGCTCAACCAACACTTGGTCATATGCTTCGCGGCTTTCGTAACCGTGGTGGGGAACACACTCAGTGACCACCCCCAGTTTTTCCGCTTTCGCTAAGCCACCAGCGTCGGCTTTGTTGGCAATGACGGCAACGACATCGGCATTAATTCGTCCGGCTTGGCAATGCTCAACCAGGTTGACCATGTTGCTGCCAGAGCCAGAAATGAGAATGACAATGCGTTTTTTGTGTTGTGCGGTCATTAAACAAACTCAACTTGTTCTTCGTCACCTTGACGGTCTGCGACAGTACCTATAACCCATGCGTTTTCGCCTTGGCTATTTAAAATCGCTACCGCTTGGTCAGCTTGCTCAGCTGGTACGGCGATGACCAAACCGACACCACAGTTAAAGGTGCGGAACATTTCGTCGCG
>JAMCRH010000178.1:0-4771 GCA_023380515.1 Gammaproteobacteria bacterium
TTGGAAAAGCGTGTGCAAGCGGTTTTACCGACGGCACTCATTGTGCATCGATTAGACATGGCCACGTCTGGTTTAATTATTATGGCGCTCGACAAGTTTAGTCAGGGGCAATTAGGACGGCAGTTTCAAGAGCGACAAGTGCAAAAGCGTTATCGCGCACGGCTGCACGGCGTGTTGGCAAATGAATCAGGAACGGTTGAATTGCCCTTACGGTGTGACTGGCCGAACCGGCCGAAGCAAATGGTCTGTTACGAGCACGGCAAGGCTGCTCTGACCAAGTTTGAACGCGTTGCCGTGAGTGAAACAAGCACTGACGTTCTCCTCTACCCGGTCAGCGGTCGTTCGCACCAATTGCGTGTGCACATGCAGCAACTTGGGCATGCGATCATTGGCGATCGTCTCTATGGCTGCGATGATTGCAAAGAACAGCCGCGCTTACTCCTACACGCCGAGTGGATCGCCTTTCGTCACCCACGCACGGGGGCGGCGCTCGAATTTGAACTGCCGGCTGAGTTTGCTGCAAGCAACTGATTCAGTTGCTGCAGACGCTCTGGGGTACCAACGTCTGTCCATAACCCCGCATAATGTTCACCCACTAGGCCACCACGCTCTAACTCAGGTAAAAACACCTCGCGTAGCGGTAAGCGTTTTCCAATGTAGCCAAGCCAAGGAGCGAATAGCTGCGGATGCAACACACTCAAACCACTGAAGGTCAAACCTGACTTATTCCCTGTTCTGGGCTTAACATTGTGGCTTGAGTCGAGACAAAAATCACCCAACGGATTGTGCTCTGGGTTCTCCACTAAGACTAGATGGCCCAGTTTGTCATTGAGTGTCGTCGGTAAATGAGCGTAATCGTAGTCACTAAACACGTCACCATTCACTAGATAAAAAGGAGTGTCGCCCAACAGCGGTAGGGCCTGCAAAACTCCGCCTGCGGTTTCTAAACCGCCTGCTGGTTCATGGCTCCAATGAATTGCCAGTCCCCAATTCGCTCCATCCCCTAAATGTTCAACCAACACATCCGGCAGCCAAGCTGTGTTAATGACCACGTCGGTCACGCCAATTGCTGCAAGCTTTTCAAGATGCCATACAATTAGCGGTTTGCCCGCCACGGACAAGAGTGGCTTTGGCAAACTGTCTGTGACTGGTCGCATCCGTTCGCCGCGACCTGCGGCTAGGATCATTGCTGTACAGGCAGAGACGGTCATACGCTTTCCTGTTGTTGCGTTTTCGCTGCCTTTTCCGCAATCGCCGGTTGAATGCGTTTTTTTAGCCAATCATGGTAGTCTGCTAGCTCAGGATAATCGGCCGATACGTCAACAAGATACTGTACAGTGCGCGGGATATCCGCCAAGTAACCTGCCTTGCCATCTCGATGGTAAAGACGAGCGAAAATCCCGCTGGCTTTGGTATGGCGTTGCAAGCCCATAAAGTCAAACCAACGCAGAAACTGACTCAATTCAACACCGTTCAAAAGACCTTGCTTGTGGAATAACTCGTGCGCTTCTGCAACGCGAGCGAGTACCCAATCTCGCGGCCAAACGACGTAACAGTCGCGCAGCAGCGAAACAAGATCGTAAGTAATCGGCCCCCGCACGGCGTCTTGAAAATCAATCACGCCCACATCGCTAGGACTTTGCAATGGCTCACTCAAAAGCATTAGGTTGCGTGAATGGTAGTCTCGGTGTACGCCATACTGTGGTTGGGTTAACGCATTCTCAATCATGAGTGCGTTGATGTCCTGCCACAGTTCTTGCTCTGCCGCCGACAACTCGAGACCTAAGTGTTTCTGCAATAGCCAGTCGGTAAACAGGCTATTCTCGCGTTGCAACAAAGCGTGGTCGTAGTCGGGCACCGCGCCTTGGCGATGTGCTGTGACCGCCATAATCTGCGGTAACAGTTGAATCGCTGCTTGGTAGCGCGGCAACGCGGTGACCAGTGACAAATTATCCGCAAATAAGGTGTTGCCAAAATCTTCCAGCAACATCACGCCGAGTGTTGCGTCAGTAGCAAGTACTTTGGGTGTGCGTACTCCCTTGGCTTGATAGGCAAACGCCAGTGACACAAACGGTTCGAGCGATTCTGGCGGTGGTGCGTCAACCAGCACAAGGCTAACGGATGGCTGCTGTTGCGCGCTATCTAGAATAACTCGAAAATAACGACGAAAACTGGCATCACCTGCTAGGGACTCAACTACAAAGTCGTGCTGAGGAAAAAACTCACTGAGTTGACTTTGTAGCCATGGTTGTAACAGACGCAAACGTTGATCCACTGAAACCTCATTTATTTAACTTTTTAGGTGCGTTGAGCATATTAGCAAATAGCCGCGCAAAGGAAATTGCTTTATCATAATGCTTACGATGCCAAATCAAACAACAATAGTTAAGCTTTCATGAATGAACAGCAGAAATGCATGCTGGATGAGAGACGTTGCCTGCTCGACGAGCCTGCGACGCATTCGCCGCTACCTGTCCCTCGAGCTCTAGCTCTGGCGATGACCACTGCATTGGGTTTTGCCGCATTGGTTTTTGCCACATTGAGTGGACCTGTGCTGGCACAAGAAACTAGCCCTGACGCCTTCGCAGCCGTCACACCAGCGCCGCAAGCCCACCCCGCTCTAGCCAGCTGCCAAGTTTCGCCCCAGTGGCTACAGCAAATTCCAACAGCGGATGAATTGCTCCAAGGCCGCACCCTGAGCCTTGAAGATTTATTGGTGCGTGCTGACCATACCCAGCTTGATGCCGATCGCTTCGCTCAATTTCGTGGCAATGTCGTGTTACTCCAAGGTCGCCAGCGTCTACTCACCGGCAATGCCGTTTTTGACAATGTGACCGGCGAGCTCAAAGCCGACGGTGGCCTGCTCTACAGCGACGATTACATCGCCGTCCGTGCTGCGGACATTCAAGCTGACAGCTTTACCCAAAGCGCATCCATCATTGATAGTGAATACTTACTACTTGAGCGCTCCGCGCACGGTATCGCGGGACAAATCGACATCAAAACCGCCGAGGGTGAGCGCCAAGTACTTCTGCACGATGGCACGTTTACTACTTGCCCGGGGGATCGCCCCGCTTGGCAAATCGCTGCGCGCAATATTGAAATCAACGAAAATGACAGCTGGGGCACGGCCCATCATGCTCAGTTTCGTTTGTTTAACGTGCCGGTGCTGTACATTCCGCGGTTTAGTTTTCCGCTGACCGACGAGCGTAAATCCGGTTTGCTGTACCCGACTATTCGAAGCTCGGCACGCAATGGCGTTGAACTAGAAACACCTTACTATTTCAATTTAGCTGAAAACTACGACCTGACTTTAACACCACGACTGATGACAGACCGCGGTGTCATGGGAATGGCTGAGTTTCGTTATTTGACTGAAGCCCATGAAGGTAGCGTTGAAGCCAACTATTTGCACAACGATAGGCGCAGCAATAACGACAACAGCCGTTCGCTGTGGCGGGTCGAACAACAGTCGCGAATCAATGAGCGCTGGAGTGGCTATGTCGACTATGCGCAAGTGAGCGACAACGCCTATATCAATGACTTTGGCAGTACATTTATTAATCGCGCTGACCCGCATTTATATCGTCGCGGTCAACTCGACTATCAAGCTGGCCAAACCCGCATGCAGATTCAGCTTGAAGACTTTCAGATGCTTGGTCCCTATCGAGCACCGTATCGCACCATGCCGCGGTTTTCCACCTGGCATGAGCAACCGCTCGACTTCGGTTTTGAGTTGAAGTGGTTTTCTGAATTGACGCATTTTCGCAACCCTCTCAACGGCAGCGACACGGCAACACGGTTACATGCTGAACCAACGCTGCGTTATGAGGTTATTCGACCTGCTTGGGATTGGCAAGCTGACCTCAGTTATTTGTTAACGCACTATGATCAGTTCGCCGACGAGCAGCGTGATTCCACTGTCACTCGATCGCTGCCGCAAGTTCGCTGGCATGGTCGTGTGCATCTTGAGCGTCCATTTAATCATAGCCTTGGCTACCAAACACTCACGCCACAGCTGCAATATTTATATGTTCCGTATCGCGACCAAACCAATATTGGCATTTACGACACGATTTTAATGCAAGACGACTACTATAGTCTGTTCCGACCACGCCGATTTACCGGGCTTGACCGTATCGCTGATGCGCACCAAGTCACAATTGGCGCAACCACTAGCTTTTTTAACAGTCAGGCTGACGAGTTACTACGTTTGAGTCTTGGCCAAATTATTTATTTAGATGAGAGACAAACCCAGCTGTTCGATGAAACAAGTCGCATTACTGCCAGCAACTCTGAATTAGCGGCGGAATTAGATTTTCGGATTTCGCAGCGTTGGTTTGCCAGTTCCGCCGTGCAATACGACACTGACTTGAGCATTGTCCGCAAAAGTCGAGCAGCACTTGAGTATCGTAAAGACGAAGGGAACTTGATACAGTTGAACCATCGGCGCGTGCAAGGTCTAGTCGGAACCACCGAGGAAGTGGAACAGATTGGGATGGTGGCCTCATGGCGGGTCAGCCGCGATTGGGCATTTGCGAGCCATTGGTATCAAGATTTACGAACAAATCGAACTATGGACGCATTATTTGGTCTGCAATATGACAGTTGCTGTTGGTCGATTCAAATTAGCGCCTATCGCCGAGTGAATCGTAACTATGATCTGAATTTTAGTGACGAGCCATTGCCACCTGCAGAGTTTGATAATGGCGTCAGCGTTCAGTTCAGCTTAACTGGGCTCAGCAATGCTGCAAGTTCGGGCATCATGAAT
>JAMCRH010000178.1:4781-5826 GCA_023380515.1 Gammaproteobacteria bacterium
CTTAGTTTTTGGTGTCGTTGCCATTTGGGCGAGTGCCGTCGCAACCGCAGAAACCTTGCTGGATCGGGTCGCCATCATTGTCGATGAGCGCGTCATTTTAGAGAGTGAACTGGAAAACTTAATTGCAACAGTTCGCCGTGAAATCCAACAAAACAGTAACTCGACTCCCTCCGATGCTGTCTTGCGTACGCAAGCCGCAGAACGCTTAATTTTGCAGAAACTGCAAATGTAATTAGCCGACCGCATGGGGATTCGGGTGAATGACGCTTATCTTGATCAAGCGATTGCCCAAATTGCTGCCGACAATAATCTGCCAGTAGAAGCATTACGTCAGCAAATCGAATTAACTGGCGCAACTTGGGCAGAGTATCGCGAAGAGATTCGTAACCAAATCATCATGAGCGAAGTGCAAGGTGCATCAATTCAGCGCCGTATTTACATCAGCCCGCAAGAGGTGGAATTAGTCACGAACCTCATTAAAGAACAAGGTACGCAAAGCAGTGAGTATCGCGTTTCGCACATTCTCATTAGCATGCAAAACGAGCAAGGCAATGACGACGAAGCTGCTGCTCGTTCACGAGCCCAGAAAGTCCTTGAACTTGCCGAACAAGGTGATGACTTTGCCGAGCTCGCCATTACGAGTTCTAGTGCCGCCAACGCACTGGAAGGTGGTGACATGGGTTGGAGCCCGCTGAACGCGATGCCAACTTTGTTCGCCAATGCCTTACAAGGGAAAGGCACCGGTGATGTTGTTGGCCCATTACGCAGCGGTATCGGCTTCCATATTTTAAAAGTCACTGACATCCGCGGCGTTGAACAGGCAACACTTGAAGAAGTGCGCGCACGGCACATTTTAATTCGTCCGTCAGTGATTTTATCCGACAACCGTGCTCAGCAAATGTTACGTGAATTCCGTGAGCAAGTGATTGCTGGTGACAAGAGCTTCGGCGAACTGGCGCAAGAGCATTCCGCTGACACAGGTTCTGCCTCACGCAACGGTGATTTGGGATGGGCAGTACCTAGTGTCTATGTGCCTGAGTTCCGC
>JAMCRH010000179.1 GCA_023380515.1 Gammaproteobacteria bacterium
TACCTGCGAAGCCACCGGCACCGCCGTGCAGCCTTTGTATGAAGACGATACGTCGGCTATATGGCTAGACAATATTGACGATTTGCTAAACGGTTTAGACAGCGACAGTATCGATATCACCATAGATAATGACGATGCCTGCACGCTGGTGTATACCATAGATACTAACGGCGAACCCCGAGGCGTATTATTCAACCACTCGGCATTGCAAGTGGTCGGCACTATGTTTGCGATGGAAATGAGTTACACGCCGCAAAGTCGCTTATTAAGCCTGATGCCATACAGTCACGCGGCCGCGTTACATTACAACCTGGTCGCAGGTACTCTGGTAGGGTGTACGCACATTGTCGCTCCCGACTTTAGCCCTCACACGCTGTTTGACTTAGCCGAAAACGAGCGCGCTACCCACTTTTTTGGCTCAGCGGATACCTACGCATTGAGCGCCCAGCATCCTGATATTCAAACCTGTGATTTAAAGAGCGTAACGCATTGGATATACGCCGCGGGATCGCTAAGTGCTGCTCACTTAGAGGCCCTCCAACCCGCTTTCAAAACCGGGCAGTGGTACGGTGTATTTGGCTTAACTGAATCAGGCCCCAGTGGTTGCATTCTGCTGCCCTACGAGCATGCAGCGAAAGCTGGCTCATTAGGCAAGCGCGCGATGTTCAATACTGAAGTGCGTGTGGTCAATGACGAAGGTGATCTCGCTGAAATTAGTCAACCCGGCGAACTGCAAATCACCGGTGAAGGCATTATGCTGGGCTATTGGCAAAATCCAGATGCCACTGACGATATCTTAACCCAGGATGGTTGGTTAAAAACCGGAGAAATAGCCGTACGTGACGCAGAGGGCTATTTTTGGTTAAATCACTAGCCCACCTTGTGCAAGCTGACAACGGCGCCGGCTGAGTCTATTCAGCCGGTTCCTGCGCGGATTTCTTGCCGCTATGGTGTGTGCGTCGTGCCAGCAGCCAATACGTCACACCCAATGCAATAATCACCAAGCCCATCGCCGCTAAATAAGCCGCATCCACCGCTTCGACATCCAGCACTATCACTTTTCGTGCAATCGCCATCAGCGCGGTGGCAACGACCAATTGTACTGGCAATGTGGAAGTGCCTAAGTAAAGCCGAATATTGATAAATATTTCAATCGCAATCAGCACCACCATAAATGAGCTAAACAAACTAAACATGTCCGACACGCCAATCAAAAAGCGTGGCTCTTCAAATACTTTTTCGATAATCACAAAGACTACATCAATAGTCCCCCAGATAATCACCAGCACCATCAGGCACGATAGAAACTTCACCGACCAGCGAATTACATGATGCAGAAAATTGATGGTTTTATCGTCATGATGCTCAGGCAACTGATCATGAATAATGCGCTCGTTGGTATTTTCCTCGTGTTGAATGCGATGCTTAACCACGGCTAACCCCCTGTTTTTTAATAAGCCTTGTTAAACCTATGCAACAACTTGCGTTTGCGCAAATATTCTCATCGGCTAAAGTCGTATGGTGACGACAAGGCGTAACTGAGACACTAGGGTCAACACGATGAGGTGACTATGCCCAAACAACCAGCGAAGCAGCCGGTAGAAACCCAACAACTCGATTGGTCTAAGATATTAAAATCTGGCCAGCGTATTTTTATTGGTAGCCATGCCGCGGTGCCGGTCGCTTTAATCGACGATTTGGTGGCGAATTCAAAAGGCTTGCATGACATTGAAGTCGTCCAAGTATTTACTTTAGCCGATAACTACTGGGCGAAGCCAGAGTACAAACAGTTATTTAAGGTCAATACATTTTTTATCAGCGGTGGCACTATCCGAGACGCCGTCAACGAAGGTCGGGCTGACTACACCCCAGCGTTTTCTTCAGATATTCCCAACTTATTTAATCAAGACATTCTGCCGATTGATGTTGCGCTGATCATGCTCGCCCCTGGTGATAAATATGGCTATCACTCAATGGGCGTGTCCGTCGATATTGTATCTGCGGCAGCCAAGGCCGCACGCGTTGTCGTGGCGCAAATTAACCCCGCGATGCCCGTCACTTACGGACAATCATTTTTGCACCGCAATCAACTAGATTACTTGTGGCCTCATGAAAGCCCTATTCCCACGGCGGTAACATCAGAGCCCGAGGGCAGTAAAATTATTGAGCGGATTGGTCAGTATATTGCGCTCTTAGTAGACGATGGCGCGACCCTACAAATAGGCAGTGGCAAAATCAGTTCAGCAGCCTTGCGCTATTTGAAGAATCACCGTGATTTAGGCGTGCACAGCGAAATGATCACGGACGATATTATGCAATTGATGCTGGATGGGGTCATCAACAACCGCAAAAAGACCTTTCACCCCAACAAAATTGTCACCAGTTTCTGTGTCGGTTCCCAAGCACTCTATGATTTTGTCGCGCACAATCCTCATATAGGCTTTTACCCCAGCGAATATGTTAATTCTCCGGCGAATATTGCACGTAACGACCACATGATCAGTATCAACAGCGCTATCGAGGTCGACCTGACCGGACAAGTGGTGTCTGACTCCATCGGTTCGCAATTTTATAGCGGTATTGGCGGCCAAGTCGATTTCTCGCGCGGTGCCAGCATGAGCCATGGCGGTAAACCAATTATTGCAATGCCCTCCACTGCCAAAGACGGCACCATTTCAAGAATTGTTCCCTTTATCCGTGAAGGTGCTGGCGTGGTCACTACACGCGGTCATGTGCACTACGTGGTCACAGAATTTGGCGTCGCGTCTTTACGCGGTAAAAGTGTGCGCGAGCGCGCATTGGAACTTATCCGCGTGGCCCATCCGAAATTCCGAGAAGGCCTACTGAAAGATGTACGCAAGCATTACTGGGTGCCCCATTACCAACAGCAAACCCCAGTCGATGTGCCTGAGCTCGGTGATGTAGGCTTCAAAAAGCTAACGATCCAAGGCCATGAATATGATTTGCGGCCGCTGTATCCTTCGGACGAGCGGCGTTTACAGGAGTTCTTTTATTCCCACACCAAAGAAACCCTGCAATTACGCTATAACGCAGTGCCCACCCAAATGAGTCGGGAGAAATCCTGTACTTTGGTCAGTGTCGATCAATCCAAAGACTT
>JAMCRH010000180.1 GCA_023380515.1 Gammaproteobacteria bacterium
TTATGGAAGACCCACGCATCCTCTGCAAAGGTAAAAAGCACACTACTGCTGCCAGTCTTTTTACCCGCCATCATCGTTATTGCTTTACTCATCATCGGTACCATCAGTAATCCGGACCTCGCAGGACAGTTCTTTGAACGCACACTCGCCGAAATTACCGACCGTTTTGGTTGGTTTTATATGCTGGCCGTGGCGATTTTCTTAGTGTTTGTCGTGGGTATCGCATTAACTAAGTTTGGTCGTATTAAGCTTGGCCCCGACCATGCAGAACCCGAGTATAGCTTTCCAGCTTGGTTTGCGATGCTATTTTCCGCAGGTTACGGTATTGCCCTGCTGTTTTTTGGTGTTGCCGAACCAGTACTGCACTATGCAGATCCGCCCGTGGGCGCCGCTGAAACCCTTGATTCGGCCAAAGCCGCGATGCAAATCTCATTCTTTCATTGGGGCTTTCACATTTGGGCTATCTATGGCCTGACCGGCTTAGTGCTTGCCTACTTTGCCTTCCGCCACGGCTTACCTTTGTCTATGCGTTCTGCGCTTTACCCACTGATTGGTGACAAAATTTATGGCCCTGCGGGTCACGCAGTCGATACGTTCGCAATTCTAGGCACTATGTTTGGTATTGCCACCACCCTTGGCTTGTCTGTGGCGCAAATCAACGCAGGGGTGAATGAATTGTGGGGCGTACCGGTTAACACTACAGTGCAAATTATTTTTATTGGGGTGATTACCTTAGCTGCGATTGCTTCAGTGGTTGCCGGTATGGATAAGGGCATTAAGCGCTTATCGGTGATTAACATGACGCTAGTTATGTTCTTATTAATCGCTGTATTTGTATTTGGTCCCACTATTTTACTGCTCGAAACCTTCTTGCAAAACACTGGCTCGTACATGAATAACATTGTCGAGCGCACCTTTAACTTGCAAGCCTACGAACGCAGTGACTGGATAGGCAACTGGACGTTATTTATCTTTGGCTGGACGATTGCTTGGGCACCGTTTGTCGGCCTGTTCATTGCTAAAATCAGCCGCGGGCGCACCATTCGCCAGTTCGTTTTCGGCGTGATGTTTGTACCCACCATGTTTACGTTCTTATGGTTTAGTGTGTTTGGCGACACCGCGCTTAACTTAATTATGCAGCAAGGTTACACCTCATTGATTGAGGAAGTACAAGCGGACGAGGCCGTTGCCTTGTTTAGAATGTATTCGTACCTATTTGCTGATTACCCAACCCTATTAACCACCATTATCTCAGTAGCTACGGTGATTCTGATTGTCACTTTCTTCGTGACCTCGTCAGATTCGGGGTCATTAGTGGTCGACTCATTGGCTTCAGGTGGTGTGATTAACACCCCGGCTTGGCAGCGTGTATTTTGGGCCACTCTAGAGGGTGTAGTCGCTTCGGTGTTGCTCATTGCTGGTGGTCTTGGTGCGTTACAAACCGCATCGGTGGCCAGCGCCTTGCCGTTCGCTGTGATCATGTTAATCGCTGCCTTTGGTATGTGGCGAGCTCTGATTATCGAAGGCCATCAGCACGGCAGTCTCAAAAGCTATATGAAAGGCGCGCGCACCAACAGCGGTACCGGCAAAGGCTCATGGGAGCGGCGTTTAGGTGCTTTGGTTAACTTCCCTAATCAAGAAGAAGTGCTTAAATTTATTCAGCAAGATGTGCAGCAAGCACTGGATAAACTCAAAGGTTCACTTGAGAGCAAGCAGTGGCCGGCTGAAGTGACTTGGGACGATGCCAACCAACGCGTTTACCTTGAAGTGAAGCTCGAAGATCAACTCGACTTCTTCTACGAAGTGCGTTTGCGTGAATTTGATTTACCTGACTACGCGTACCCACTACTGAGTCGTAAAGAAGAGAAACGCGAGAAGTATGCCACCGCCGAAGTATTCCTGCGCCAAGGCGGGCAGGAATACGATGTCTATGGCTACAATGAGAAAGACTTGCTGGACGATGTCTTGAATCAGTTCGAGAACTACTTAGCGTTTCTCAAAATTAGCCCAAGTACCTTACCTTGGGATATGGCGAAGCACGACGAAGACTTAGACGTCGAGGAACACCCTGAAGAAATTTGGGAAGATAAATTGGCAGGGTCAGATGGCGCTTCTGAAGATAAAAACGACGCCAAAAGCTAACTAGGTCAACAGACCACAAAAAAGCCTGCTCGCGCAGGCTTTTTTTTATGTCGCCCTCATAGCGCAAGGGCTAAGCGCGTGGCTTGCGCACCGTATCTTGCATAGTTTCGACGCTGGTATGACGCACGTCTTTGCCGTGTACGTTGTAAATCACATACTCTGCAATGTTCTGGCAGCGGTCACCGATACGCTCAAGCGAGCGCGCTGAGAACACCACATCCATAATTTTTGGAATACTGCGTGGGTCTTCCATCATGTAAGTCATCAATTGACGCAGCATGGCCTCATATTGACGATCAATGCCCTGGTCCGACTGATGCACTTCAAGGGCTTCTTCCGCGTCCATGCGCGCAAACGCATTCAGCACCATGCGTAGCATGTTCAATACCAGCTGCCCCAGGTTCTCCAGGCTCGCCAACAAGTGTTGTTGCTCGCTGCTAAAAGTTTCTTTGGCAACCCCTGCAATACGTTTGGTTTCATCGCCAATGCGTTCTAAATCGGCAATGGTTTTAAAGGTCGCAATCACCTGACGCAAATCGCTTGCGGTGGGCTGACGCTTAGCAATCAACTGCGTACACGCGTTGTCGATATCCAGCTCAAAGGCATTAATTTTGCGGTCATTACTGAGCACTTTGTCAGCTAGCTCGTGGTCACTTTCTTTAATCGCACGAATCGCATCCGCCAATTGCTTCTCAACTTCGCCGCCCATTGACAGCACCGAGTTGCGAACACCCTTGAGTTCCACGTCGAATTGCGAGGAAATATGCTTACCCATTTTTGAATTATCCATACACCCCTCCCAATTAACCGTAGCGGCCAGTAATATAATCTTCAGTACGTTTGTTCTTAGGGTTAGTAAACAGCTCATCGGTTGGGCTGACTTCGACTAAATCCCCTAAGTGGAAAAATGCCGTGCGATCCGACACGCGCGCAGCCTGCTGCATATTATGCGTGACTATCACAATAGTAAATTTCTCTTTTAAGTCGTGAATCAATTCTTCAATGATGCCTGTCGCAATCGGGTCAAGAGCCGAGCAAGGCTCATCCATTAGTATCACTTCAGGGCTGACCGCAATCGTGCGCGCAATACATAGACGTTGCTGCTGACCACCCGACAAACCAGTACCAGGTGCATGCAAGCGGTCTTTCACCTCTTCCCATAAACCAGCACGACGCAAGCTTGATTCCACAATGTCATCGAGCTCTGGTTTACGCTCCACTAAACCGTGTAATTTAGGTCCGTACGCAATATTGTCATAAATCGACTTCGGGAACGGGTTCGGCTTTTGGAACACCATACCGACCCGCGCTCGCAATAGCACCTCATCCACGGATGGGTGATAAATGTCCTTGCCATCAAGCTCAATGCTGCCGGTAACACGACAGCCAGCAATGGTGTCATTCATGCGGTTTAGGCAGCGCAGGAAAGTTGACTTACCGCACCCTGACGGGCCGATAAACGACAGCACTTCATTGGTATGCACATCAAGGTCGATCCCCTTGATCGCTTGGGTATCGCCATAAAACACTTCAACATTGCGCGCTGTGACAGTGGTGGCCGGATTCGCTTGAGCTTGTGTCATAAATTCCCTACTTGCATCATGTTCATTCGTTCAATGGTAGCTAAGGTTGGCTGCGTGTACAGCACTTGCTACCAGCGCACTTCTAATTTGCGGCGTAGCCAGATGGCTAACGCATTCAGGCTTAGCATTAACATCAGCAGGACAATAATCGCTGCAGACGTTCGCGCCTCGAAAAAGTTACGTAGCTCGTTACCTTGCCATAAGTATATTTGCACAGGTAACGCCGTCGACTGGTCAAACGGTGTCTGCGGCACACTAGCGACAAACGACTTCATACCAATCAACAGTAATGGTGCGGTTTCACCTAAAGCTTGCGCCACGCCCAGAATCGAGCCAGTTAAAATGCCCGGTATTGCCAGCGGCAACACATGGTGGAACACGGTCTGGGTACGCGAAGCACCTAAACCTAATGCAGCGCTTCGAATTGAAGGAGGAATCGCACGCAAGGTCGAGCGGGTTGCAATGATGACGGTCGGCAAGGTCATCAATGACAACACTAAACCACCCACCACCGGCGCTGACATAGGTAAGTTAAACCAGTTAATAAACACCGCCGCTCCAAGCAAACCGAAGATAATCGACGGTACCGCAGCTAAGTTATTAATGTTGACCTCAATCACATCGGTGATTTTGTTCTTCGGCGCAAATTCTTCCAGGTAAATGGCCGCCGCCACACCCATTGGAATGGCTAAGAAGATCACTATCAACATCATATAAAACGAACCGACAAAGGCGCCCGCTAAACCAGCAGATGCGAGTGAGCTGCGTGAGTCAGGGTTCATAAATAATGCCGTGCTAAAGCGGTTTTGAATCGCGCCCTCAGCATACAATTGGTCAGCCCAATCGCGCACTAGCGCTGGTAACTGCTGTTGCTCATCGGGCAAATCGCGGTCGATATTACCTTTTAACCAGACATCAATATTGGCGGCGGTAAGTAACCGTAAGGTCTTGGTTTGACCAATAACGCTTGGGTCATCCATCACCATCTGGCGTAATGCATGGCGCTCGCCTGATGTAATCAATTGGGTTAAGAAGCGTGTTTGCGAGCGCTCAAAGTCCGGTAGCAAAGGAATAATTGCATTGTTAATCAGCGCATTGAAATTCACAAAGCCAAGCTCGGTTTCCCACTCTTGCAAACGGTTGTCGAAGTCATAGAAAGACTCATCCGCTTGTTGCACCGGCTTTTCAGGTACGTTCACTATTTGTGGGTCAAAGTAGATATCCAGCTCCATGCTGGTTTGCCAAAACGCTGGAATACCCTTCGAAAAGATATTGATAAACAGTATCGCCACCAGCGCCAGGCTGACCAACACGCTAGCCAGGCCAAGGTTTTTGAACGCCTTTTCTTTGCGCTTACGCGAACGCAATGAAGCGGACACTTTATCCTGTACGCTCCAGCCCTGCGTGGCCGCGCTCGGTGTGCTGTTTGAAGATGATTCAGTCATGCGTGCGTCCTTAGTCATACTGTTCGCGGAACTTGCGTACGATTAGCAAGGCAACAATATTCAATATCAACGTAATCACAAACAAAGTTAAGCCAAGTGCAAAGGCAACCAGGGATTGCGGGCTTGAGAAGTCATTGTCACCGGTTAACTGATTCACGATAGTCACTGTCATGGTGGAAACCGCCTCAAATGGATTCGCCGTTAAGTTCGGGCTGTTACCCGCTGCGAGCACCACGATCATGGTTTCCCCTACCGCGCGGCT
>JAMCRH010000181.1 GCA_023380515.1 Gammaproteobacteria bacterium
GTCTTCTGGGGAATCACAGCCGTCAAGCAGCTGGTCGATGAGTTTGTCTGATATTGGCATTCTGATATCCTTCTTCGATATTGTTAAGAATGCCATTTACACAGATATTTTTACACTCTCCGCGGAAACGCTGCGCGCACTGATGAGGGAACAGGTCTGGGTCTTGCGATTGTGAAGCGATTCGCACAAATGCATCGAGGTCATGTGGAAGCCCGCAACGATCCGCGCGGCGGACTACGCATCCGAGTTACTTTGCCGCGTTATCCGAACGCGGAGGTAATCGATTAAGGCCGTTTAAAGCTGCCACTCGATAAGCTTCAGCCATCGTTGGGTAGTTAAACGTCGTATTGACGAAGTACTCAATTGTATTGCCACTGCCTTTTTGTTCCATAATGGCTTGTCCGATATGAACAATTTCCGACGCACGTTCGCCAAAGCAGTGAATACCAAGGATTTCTTTGCTTTCGCGGTGAAACAAGATTTTCAAGCTACCGACTAAGCTGTCGGCAATTTGCGCCCTTGCGAGGTGCTTAAATTGAGCGCGACCGACTTCGTAAGGAACATTCGCCGCGGTCAGCTCTTCTTCGGTGGCACCCACTGAGCTAATTTCAGGAATGGTGTAAATACCGGTCGGGATGTCTGACACTAATTTGGTTTCACAGTTGCCATCAAGAATAGCGACTGCGGCAAAACGGCCTTGGTCGTAGGCCGCGCTGGCTAAACTTGGGTAGCCGATAATGTCACCGACCGCATAAATATGTGCAACGGCGGTCTGATAGTTTTCATCCACCTCTAATTGGCCTCGATGATTTGGGGTGAGGCCAACTGCATCTAAATTAAGTGTTTCGACGTTGCCCGAACGGCCGTTGGCGTAGAGTAAGCAATCGGCAAAAATGCGTTTGCCTGATTCGGTTTCTAAAATCACACCATCGTCACGGCCAATCACGTTACTAAATTCTTCTTGATGTCGGATAACCACGCCACTGTTACGCAAATGATAACTGAGGGCGTCGGAAAACTCGGAATCGAGGAAGGACAACAGCCGATTACGCGTATTGATCAGGTCGACCTTGACGCCAAGACCGCGAAAAATACTCGCGTACTCACAGCCAATGACACCAGCACCAAAAATAATGATGTTTTTCGGGTCGTGCTTGAGCGACAGAATGGTGTCGGAGTCGTAAATCCTTGGGTGGCTGAAGTCGACGCCCGGCGGATGATAGGGACGAGAACCGGTGGCGATAACAAAGTTATCAGCAGTGAGTTTGTCGAGTGAGCCGTCGGGGTGTTTGACTTGAATACTTTGTGCGTCAATAAACTGGGCAACGCCATGAATAACGGTGACGTCGTTACGCTCATAAAACGAGCTACGCAGTTTGACCTGTTTGCGAATCACAGATTCGGCATGATGGAGTATTTCCGCAAAAGTTAGCTTCAATGGCTGGCGTTGTATTCAATGAGTCGACTCACCGAATGGCGCAGTGCTTTTGACGGAATCGTACCCCAATGGGTACAACCGCCTCCCAATCGCGACTCGGCTTCGATCATGGCAACGCGTTGGCCGCGCTTTGCCAACATCATGGCGGCGCCTTCACCACCGGGACCGGAACCAATCACAATACTGTCGAAATGTTGACGCTCAGACATGCTGTCTTCCTTTGCTAGCGCTTAAGTAATTCATATTGAATAATAAATAATGGCGTTGAATGGCTTATTTCGCAATATTTTCTGCTACTTCGACGGCAGTGATCGCGGGCAATTGTGTAAATGATGAAATAGCCGGATGGTGATGAAAATCTTTGATCGGTAATTGGCTATCTGGATTATTAATGCCAACCGTGAAACGAATACCGAATTCACGTGCACTGTCGAGAATATGTTCACCGTCGTCAATAAAAAGAGTCCGCGCTGGGTCAAATGGGAAACGAGCTTGTAAACGCTGCCAAAGCTGTTGGAATTCTTTGCAGTAGCCAAATTCATGGGTCGAGAACTGCTGAGGACATAAACTGGCCAACGCAGTATAACGGTTTTTCAGCGCCAGCGCGTCGGGGTGTGCATTTGTCAGTAAAGCGACCTGTTTACCAGCTTGTTGTAATTGCAGTAAGAAATCACGGGTGTCTGGACGCAGTTGAATCAGATCGGTGGTTTGTGCTTTTAGCTGTCGAATTGGGAGTTGTAAGGTTTGCTCCCAGTAGTCAAGGCAATACCAATTCAAAGTACCGGCAACCGCACGAAAATGATCCATTAAGGTTTGCTTGGCTGCAGCAACGGACACACCATGGTACTCGGCGTAATGAAAATGTAATTGCTCGTTCCAAAAATGATTGTCATAGCGAAGGTCGAGCAGGGTGCCGTCCATATCGAGCAGCACAGTATCTATTTCAGACCAATTTAACATGGGTTTTCCCGAGTCTATTCTCATTGTATGGTTAAGGTAGTAAGGTTACAGAATTAGTATGACGAGAACTAGCATAGAGCGCCGTGGTATTCGCATGTCGGAAAAAACAAACAAAGAAAAACAAGTTCCAACTATTCTGTCGCGACAGATTGTAGCGAAAAGTCGCTTGCTTCGCATCGAAGCGATTGATTTAAAATTCAGTAATGGTGAGTTGCGGCAATATGAACGCATGCAAGGCAGTGGCCGCGGAGCTGTGATGGTGGTGCCTTTTCTTGATGCCGGCACCATTTTATTAGTGCGCGAATATGCCGCCGGGCTCCACAACTCTCAGCTCGGTTTTCCAAAGGGGCTTATTGACCCAGGGGAAACACCGGAGCAAGCTGCCGACCGCGAGTTGAAGGAAGAGATTGGCTATGGTGTGCGCAAACTCACGCCGTTAAAGCAGGTCTCGATGGCACCAGCCTTTTTCTCAGCGGCCATGACCTTATTTGTCGGTGAAGACTTATATCCTGAACAACTCGTGGGAGATGAGCCCGAGCCACTCGAGATTGTGCCTTGGAAATTAGCCGATATCGATAGTCTGTTGAGTCAACCTGACTTTACCGAAGCTCGCAGCGTTGCTGCATTGCTACTGATGCAACGTTGGTATGAAGACCGAGAGCAGTGCAAAAGGTAGGGCACTATGACACTTACATCTGAGAATGTTAGCAAGCTGATTGAGCCATTAGCCAAGATTACCGCCCGTACTGGCGACCTTCTATTGGCGCATTATGAGTCGGGTGAGTTCAAAACCTACAGTAAAGCCGATGAATCACCAGTGACGAGTGCGGATATTGCTGCCAGTGAATTGCTAACCAAGGAATTGCAGTTACTGACGCCTGATATCCCTGTTCTGTCCGAGGAAGCGATTCAACCTTGGC
>JAMCRH010000182.1 GCA_023380515.1 Gammaproteobacteria bacterium
GTGTACCCCGTATATTGAATTTTTGTTAAATCTACGGGTCAAGTTTCATGCCACAAAATCGTCGTTCTCCTCTACGTTTATCTCCGCTGGTGCTCGCGCTCGCAGCGGCCTCTTGTGTGACAGTCGCGATTGCTGATGTCCCACTTGTGCAACCGGGTGCCCCTGGACAACCCAGTCGTCAAATCAGTGCTGAAGAAGCAATTCAGCTCGTGTCTGCGCGTTTCACGACAGCCGACGTGAAGTTCATGCAAGAGATGATTCCACATCACCAGCAAGCGTTGGACATGACGGTTCTTCTTGCAGAGCGCACCAGCAGTAATGCCATGGTCGAGTTGGCGTCGCGGATCGAGCGGACGCAAGTCGATGAAATTGAATACATGACGCAATGGCTTGCAGAGCGCGGACAAACTGTACCGAACCGCGATTGGCGTGAACATACAGATCACGGTCATCATGGTCACCACGGCCACCAAGGTCATCACGGTCATGAAGAACACAATGGCCAGCAAATGATGGAAGGGATGGCAACACCCGAGCAAATGGAGGCGTTAGCCGCGTCGATGGGGCCTGATTTCGATCGGATGTTCCTTGAACTTATGATCAAACACCACGAAGGTGCTTTGACCATGGTGAATGACTTGTTACGGCACCGAGGTGCTGCGGAAGAAACCGAGCTCTTTGAGTTTGTGAATGAAGTCAAAAATGAGCAAGAAGCGGAAATCGGGCGAATGCTGGTCATGCTTGCTAGTTATTCGCCAGATCCACGGGCCGGCCTCGCGGCTGGATTCCGAGATGCTGGCGAAGCCATTTGGAACATGGAATTGCTTGCTGCCTTACCGAAGCCAACCGGCTTCTATGATCCAGAAAATCCTGCTGGTCTGCCTGCAAGCCGCTTACGTGAACTTGCCAACGGGACTGCCGAAGAGACGGTTGAAGAAGAAGCGCCAACGCGTTCACGCGGTTCAAGTAATCGTCCGTCGTTACTCGATTTTGCGAACACGGATATGGCATTCTCGGATAACACGCTTGTCGTCGGCAGCTACCACGGTTTCAAAATTTATGACATTAGCCGCCATGGTGAACCCGAGCTCATCAGTGCCGTCGTTTGTCCAGGTGGCCAGGGTGACGTGTCAGTCGTCGGTGACTTGCTGATTATGTCGGTTGAACAAGGCAGTGGTCGTTTAGATTGTGGATTAGGTGGTGTTGCAGGGCAAGTGAGTGAAGAGCGTTTCCGCGGTCTGCGTATTTTCGACATCCGCGACTTGACCATGCCGGTGCAAGTGGGCGCGGTACAAACCTGTCGTGGTTCACACACCCATACGGTCGTTTCGAACGATGATAATCGTTTGATTGTTTATAACTCAGCAACCAGCTTTGTGCGTGAAGATGAAGAGCTCGAAGGGTGTCTGAATAAAGACCCGTTCCGCGATGATCGGACAGCGTTGTTCCGCATCGATGTCATCGAGATTCCAATCGATCGCCCGCAGGACTCACGCATTATTCATAGCCCAGCAGTGTTTGCCGACCCTGAAAGCGGTAACCTCGCAGGTTTATGGGAGCGTGGAGACCATGGTCCGGGCACGCAAACGACGAATGAAACCAATCATTGCCACGATATCACTGTATTCCCAGCAGCGAACCTCGCCGCCGGTGCGTGTTCAGGCAATGGTATTCTCTTTGATATCACTGACCCAGTGAATCCAATGCGGATTGACGATGTGGTTGACCCAGGCTTTGCTTACTGGCACTCAGCGACTTTCAGTAACGACGGCAGTAAAGTTATTTTCACCGATGAGTGGGGCGGTGGTACCCGTCCTCGTTGCCGCGCATCAGACCCGATGCACTGGGGCGCAAATGCCATCTACGACATCGTTGATGGTCAGCTTGTGTTCCGCAGCTATTACAAACTGCCGGCACCGCAAAGCGACACCGAAAATTGTGTGGCGCACAATGGCTCTCTGTTACCGGTACCTGGCCGCGACATTATGGTTCAAGCTTGGTATCAAGGTGGTGTTTCGGTGTTCGACTTCACGGATTCGTCGAATCCGTTTGAGATTGCTTACTTCGATCGCGGACCTATTGATGAGAAAGCCTTGGTGACCGGTGGCTATTGGTCAACCTACTGGTATCGTGGTCTGGTGTACGGCACTGAGATTGTACGTGGTTTGGATGTTCTTGAACTGGTACCGAGTGATTACATTAGCGCGAACGAGCTTGCTGCAGCCTTGTTGGTTGATAAGGGCAAGGAGTTTAATCCGCAGTTACAAGAAACGCTGAGCTGGCCGGCTGAACCTGTGATTGCACTCGCTTACAGAGACCAGCTGCAACGTTCGAACCGTCTGAGCGAAGCACAAGTGACGCAACTGACCAGCATGCTTGAAGAAACCGAGCAAGCGCTTGAGCGCGGTCGTCGTAATCGCGGATTATCAAATCGCCTAAATAGTATGGCGGCGGATATGAAGCGTGAGGCAAATTCCCGTGAAGGCATTGATCGCCAGCGTTTGAGCGGCTTGGGTGAGTCGCTCGAAGGGCTTGCTGCTCGCTTACTTTAATCGTTAGCGCGGTAGACTGCTATTAGTCTAAAAAAACGCAGGTCAATGCGCTCATGCTTGTCAGTGAAGCATCAGCCGTTGGTTTTAGATAGAGGCCGAGTTGAATAGCGACTCGGCTTTTTTTATGGCTTTTGAATATCGCCGCTCGCATCGTTCAGGTAATAGAAATGCATTGGCTATACCCG
Source organism: Gammaproteobacteria bacterium (assembly GCA_023380515.1). Next base: position 2,738 of record JAMCRH010000182.1, read on the forward strand.
CTGGGTGCAATACAACAGCCAATAAATTGTGCTAGTCTCACCAATAACGAGTATTTACTTGATCATGGAGGATAGATTGAAATCTCTATTGTTTATTGTCGCTGCACTTACCAGTTTTAATACCTTTGCTACTCCTCAATCCGCGGAAGAATATCTCGAGGAAGTTAACAAAGCATTTGGTCGCTTTTTTGAAGCAACAAATGGTAAGAGCTTTAGTCAACAGGTCATAGCGATCGAAGCGCTCTATTTAGAGTTTGAGGATAACGAAGCGGTTCAAGATGTTCTTTTACAAAGTCTCGGCGACGTGTATTCGTTTCTAGGCTTACATCAGTGTGCTCTAATGACAGTTGATAGTCGAGATAGTGAATCTGGAACGTTCTATGATGAAATAAAGCGCTTTGGAATACATGATGCCATCGACGCGATTTTGGAAAGATCTTCGAAGCATCAAATCGTGATGATTAATGAAGCACATCATACTCCTCAACATCGGGTCTTGACGTATCAATTACTTGAAGGTTTGTGGGAACAGGGCTATCGCTATTTAGCTTTGGAAGCATTGGCCGAAACTGCTGAGCATAATATTACGATAGAGCATGTTCCTCTTAATGCTGGTCATTATACGAAGGAGCCAATTTTCGCGAACATGTTGCTCTATGCGCAACAGCTTGGCTTCCAATTGGTCTCATATGATTATGGCTTTGAAATTCAAGGCACTATTGCAGAGAGAGAAGAGAGTGGTGCGAGAAATCTCCGTGAAAAGATATTCACTCAAAATCCCGATGCTAAAGCGATCATCCATGTAGGCTATAACCACATTAACGAAGAAAGTAGGCTCGCCCACTATCTGAAAGAGTCACTTGGACTTGACCCATTAACTATTAATCAAACTAAGATTGGTGAAAGAAGCGAGCAACAATATGAGTCTGAGAGTTACGCATGGATGATTGCCAACCACGATTTTGATTTGCCAATTGTACTAATGAACGAAGCGGGCGAGTTTTGGTCAGCAAGCCGCAATGAATATGACGTGAATGTAATTTGGCCGAGAACTACATATATTCAAAACCGCCCTGAATGGGCTCATCTAGGCCGGTTTTTGAAGCCAATTGACCTTGCTTGGTGCCAAGAAACCTTTCCCTGTACCGTCGAGGTCTATATCTCGACATCGAACGGTGAAGTTCCAACTGATCGCATCTTAATCTTATCGGAGAATGATGCCGCTGGTGTTTTTATCTCACCATCGAGCACTAAAATAAAAGTAACGAATGCGGCTGGCGATAGGTTACATACCAAGATGATTGATTAAAAGACTGGTGTTTTAAGGAGATAATACGAAACACACGTGCAAGTTTAGTGAAAGATGTTGAGATGGCGAGTCAAAGGTTTTACTCGCAGTTCATTGCGTGGGAACTTTTATTGTTTGCCCGCCACTAAGTTGCTTCATATCTTAACAAGTTACAACATAATGAACGCCTACTTACTGCTCGTTTGTCTTATTTTTTTAACTGTCCCTGTGGCCGCCAATAATGAGCGATACTTCCGTGAGGATGGAAGTGAAATCCGTTACTATTTGGACAATGGTAACTCGGAAAACCTGTTGGTTATATTCCAAGGCTCTGACTGCAATAGCGTCCGCAAAATGGAATCGGTCAATACAATATGGGAAGCATTCGATCCTGATTCGGCATTACTGTCCATCGAAAAGTATGGCATTGACGACAATTTGCCTTACGTTGCCGGTGAGCGGGATGACTGTCCCGCTGACTATCTTGAACACAACACGATGGCTCAACGAATTGAAGATGGTGTGCAACTCATTGAAGCTTTGAAGCATTCCTATCATGAAATTAGTCTAGCAGGAGGCAGTGAAGGTGGCTCCATAGCATTAGGCGTTGCTGCACGAATCCCGAGTTTGAGCGCAGTACTTGTATTAAATTCCGGCTCATCGAGTTTTCAACATGACATCGAATTTAGCATCCAAAAGACCGTTCCAACGATGCAGCTTGATGAGATTTTGAATGGATTTCGGCAATTCGTAAGACAAATAAAGAATAGTGATGAACCCTTCCCGATTGAAGTGAGCGGTCACGGTTATGCGTTCTGGAAAGATGCCCTTGCTCGCGACTTACTTAAACCTCTTAAAGAAATTGAAGCGCCTGTGTTGGTGATGCAGTCGATAGATGATGAAAGTGTCGATCCCGAACAGACTCGACAAGAGGTTGAACAAATTATTGCTGGTGGCGCAAAAAACGTCACGTTGAAAATGATGCCAGGACTCGATCATGGTTTTCGGGATTCAAGCGGCACGTCTCGGTTAAGAGAGCAGATTGAATACGCTGCCAAGTTTATCAAGAGCGAGTAATATTGCTATATCTCTCGTTTAACGGCTCTAGCACTAACCTGAAAGCCGCCTGGTGCGAGCAGTTTATTCAGGATGGATAAACGCGCATCGGTGTTGCCCTTTTCAACGTCACGTAAGGTTTTATCAGACACGCGGATGAATCGGGCGTAGTGATTTTGATTCATGCCATAAAGCTCGGTTCGGATTTTCTTAACCGCTTCACCAATGGTAATTGTGTTCGATGCAAAGGCCTCGTCGATTTCGGCGATTATTGCTCTGCGTTCATCGACTGATAAGTTAGACATGATACACCCCGTAGCTTATGAGCTTTTGTTCAATGTGTTCAAAACCAATGCCTGGAAAATTTAAAATTTCATCTGGACAGTTGAGCAACTTCAATAGATTCGGTAACTCAATGAGCGGTAGCGCGAGGTTACGCAGATAGATCAACAGGGCATCGGGCTCAGCAAAGTGCCTAAGTTTCTCGACAACAAGGTCAAATCGAACCGTGCCACCTTGCTCACAATCCTTGTCCCACTTAAATAATCGCGTCACCATTTCAGGATCTGCCTTCATCGGTGCGAAATCGTAGATCGGCGCAAAACGAATATCATTTTCGAATTTCAAAAAAGAAATATTCCGACCATGATTGTCTGAGTTTCCAAAAACCAAATTGAGTAAGTCGCGTGCAAGATATTGTTTGGCGAACTCAAAGCGAGACATTTGTGTGGTGGTCTGAATCTGCTGCCAAACTTTGTTCATGACTGTCAGATGATTTTGGTAACTACCTGGCGCAGCATTGATGATCGAATAAACACTTTCCATACCTATGCGAGCGGCTAACGAATTCTCAATGGTGATATCGAACCGCGGCAGCCATAAGCTCACTTGCCCTTGGTGCTCTTCTACCTTGAGGTGCTCCACATCAATCGTTTCGATGCCTGTTCCTGAGAGTAGTTTCGCTAGAGCTTGGTAAAACACCCCTTCAGCGCGAAGCACATTATTATCGCGTGCCGAACGCGTGTTTCTAGCGAACTTAGTTAGGTATGGTATGGCCGTAAGGGGTTTACCAGCGAAGTCACCGTCAATGAAAACTTGGTTATGATCAACCATCAGCAGTAGCTTCGGAGCAACACCACCTGCACCAGTTGCCCCGCCAACAGCAGCGCCGTGCTCGTTTGCGTATTCGAGAAAATCGTGCTGCAATTCAATCACCGACTCGATGGGAAAACGACGTATTGTGTCGTACTCGACACTCTCCGCCGCTTCTTTAATTCGTAAATTCCCGACCGGCGCTATGCATGCCTTGGTCAGCAGCGCATAATTTTTATCAAATTCATTACTTCTACTGACATTGAGGTAATTGAGCCACCACGTACGTGATTCACCCGCGGGTAGCAAATCATCGAGCAATGCGGGCCAACTCGGGTAATCAGTCGGCAAGATGCTAACAGGCGCATTAACACTGCATGCCCAGCTATCTCGAAGGTCGTAGCGTGGTGCATACCGAATGTAATCGGGGAGGTATGATAAGGTGACTGGACTATTCATTTGATCACCGCCAAAACTCAGCTCAGCGGCGTCCCACCATCGACCTTGATTAAACAGCTGTAGTGTAACGGTTTTCATCGTAGCGCTCGGTAGTTTGATACTGTTATTTTCACAATATAGACCACATAACGGTAACAATCTACTGCAAAGTTGGGTTTTAATTGCGTTTAACGGAATTAAACTACCGAATTAGTAATAAAGTGCGTAATATGTGTTTTAATTATAGAAAAACGCACATTAGTAACAATTATAGTTAAAAATTGTCTTTAGCTTACCAATTCGTGTATATTTTATGCATATATGTAATTGGAGTGCCTTTTATGGGTCGGTTAAGAGACGCAAACGAGAATGTTGAGCACGCGCTTGAACAGTTAAAAATTGCGGTGCTAGACGCGATGAAGCATAGCGCGACGCCTGTCGATAGGCCGTTTACGCATATTGACCATATCTCTGAGTTGGTCGCGGTCTATCGAAAAGAGCATGGCTTGAGCAAAGGCGATTTTACATTAATGGCTGGCGTTACACCGCACACCATGCGCCGTTTTGAGAACGATCCTACATCGATGCGCGTAGATACCTTGATGAGCATTCTTCAGTCCTTTGGCATGACGCTCTACGCGGGGCCGATCGATGAATAAGATCAGACGTGAGCGGGTCGGTTTAGTCTGGGCGAATGGACGTTTGGCAGGTACTTTAAGCGAAGTCAGCGATGGTTTGCGGTTTGAATACCGGTTTCAATACGACCCAAATTACCTTCAGAATGGCAGTCCAATTGGTCATTATTTCCCTCTCCAAGAGCAGCCTTTCGTATCGGACGTTTTACCGCCGTTCTTTGAAAATCTGACGAGTGAAGGTTGGATACGACGCTATCAAAGCGCCAAAGCCCGAACTGACAAGCAAGACTCGTTTGGGCTATTGCTAGCAAACGGACGTGACCTGATTGGCGCTGTCAGTGTCACTCCGCAGCCAAAGGAGGCGTGATGGGTATTTGCCTCGGAACGCTTAAACCAACCGCAGACTCGCAATTAACCGAAGGTTTTAACAAGCGATTCGCGAAATCGATGTTTGGATTGTCATCGCTGCCGGTTGGCGGTTTAACCATTGGGATGACTGCAAGTGAGTTCGAACGTCAAGCGGAACCTTATCTTGAGGGGCAATCGATTTCCGGGGTACAGCGAAAAGTTATGGTGCGACTTGAGGGGAACAAGCTTGTACCCGCTCAAGGCAACGGCGATTACATTTTAAAACCGACGCCACCAACTATCCCGCATTTGCCAGAAAATGAACATGCGATGATGAACCTTGCACGTGCGGCGGGCTTACATGTAGCAGATTGTGCGGTGATCCCGTTTGAGGACGGCGAGTTGGGTTATATCACCAAACGATTCGATAAGCTTGCGGATGGACAACGTCTCTTCGTTGAAGACGCAGCCTCACTGTGTCAGGCTCATTCATCGAACAAAGGCGACCACGACATGTGGTCGTACGAATTGGCGATTCGAATCATGTATGAGGCCGCGGGTCGGAAAGCTCCGGTGATCATGAAAGGACTGCAGCAAGTTCTATTCGCATATTTGGTGGGTAATAATGATTTGCACCTGAAGAACTTCGCGATGTACCGCAAGCCGAACTCAACCAGCACCACGATGTTCGACTTTACTCCAATTTATGATGTGCTATCGGTTTTCCCGTACCCCGAATACAATCTCGCAGATTACCTGACGTTGTCGCTCAATGAAGCAGAACGAGCGGGGACTTTCTCGCCGGAATATGAGCATTTCGGTTATTACACCAAACAAGATTTTGTTGCGCTTGGCCAAACGCTTGGTTTAAACGAAAAGGCGGCGACGGCGTTTGTGACTGCATTGACCGACAAGGTTGAAAAGAACCTCAAGCCAATTGTCCAAGCGTCGCTGATGCCAGAACCAATGCAGCGGATTATCATTGAAGGGGTTGAAAGCCGAATTGCTTGCTTACGGCGAGTGCTTTAAATCTGCTTACGATGCAAGCAATTCGATTTTGTAATCTGTAAGCTTGCAGTTTTTGTGATGGGTTGATAATTCTACATAGGACGATTTCGATTTTCGGGCGACTACACGGAGGGTTGCGATTCGCTTATGCGGTTACAAGGATATTTAGACAAGATAAAGCAGGGTAAGGCGATCGATTTGCTCGCCTTTAAGCGCTACCTGCGCGGTTTGAACTTGAGCGTCGCCCATGAGATTGATGCGCTGCAAGCACGGCAGGTGAAGCCTGGACGTTATATGGTGGAGCATATACCCAAAGCTTTGCAGACAGCGCTCGATGCTTACGCTGATGTTTCAACCGATTCACGGGTTAGCGCTGCGCGACAAAACCGTAGTCATGCTGTGTCAGTGTCCGGTTCGATGCTGGTTGTTCGGCGCGGCACCAGCCATCCGGAAGTGGTGTTGATTGCGCCTGATGGCGCAGCTGTGGTGCCGTTCACGTGTTCGACGCGAGCATTGGTGATAGAGAACCTCGAGAACTTTCTTTTCATTGAGCAAACTGTGGCATTCTTGGCACGTCATTGCGGTTTTACTTGCGACCAGCTACGACAGACGGACATCATTTTCGCGAACGGTAGGCAAATAACCAACAAGCTGCATGCCAATTTCCTGCGCAATTATGAACAGGTCGATTTACTTCTTGATTTTGATCTCGGTGGATTTGAGATCGCCGCTTCACTTTTCAAACTACTTGCAGAAATATCCGGGCGTTATATTCTTCCTGATGATATTCAAAGTCGCTTAGAAAAAATTCAGTCGCCCATAGCGCATCATGAATTAGAGCGGATTGTTACGATTGCAAAAACACATGAGCGGCTGCTGGATGCTGCGATGATCATGAAACAATATCAGCGCGTTTTAGAACAGGAGAACTACCTTGAATAATGGACTATCCGCGACGGCCAACACCTCCGCCAATTTATTGGATGAAAAGTACAGTGTAAACACCCTGATTTGTGTCAACAGTGCCAAACACGGTTACTCGGAAATTCCGCTTGATAAACATATGGTTTTGTATGGCGAAAATAACATGGGGAAGACAGTTACATTAAATATGATGAAGCTGGCGCTGTTCCCGGATACATCGTTTAAAAAGTGTGAGAGTAAGTTTGCTTTTCGGAGTAAAGACGGCACTTATCATGGCACTGCCGCTTCTCATGCGTATTATTTCCCGTCGGATCAATCCTATATTATTGTTGAAGGCGAAAACCCTCATGGGGTGTATTGCATGGTCATGTTTCGTACCAAAGACTTTGGTTACGGACGTGTTTTTGTCGCTTCGACATTTGCGGAAATTCGTTACTTGTTCTGGCAAGATGATGACGGCAAATTCGCAGAAGATTTGAAGTTTTCGACGATTTTAGCTGGCCTTAAAAAGTTTAAGCACAAGCAAATCACGGACGACAGTGAGTTGGCCCAAATTATGTTTGCCGGCTATCGCAGTAGTGACGATTTATCTCGTCGTTTTTGCGTATTCCCGTTTAGTGGCGATGTAACGAATGAAACGATTACGGCCTTTCGCCGCGTCTATCAATTAGCATTTGATACCAACGACAATAAAGAAACGACATTGCCGATGGCGCTTGCCACGTTAATTGAAATGAAACGTGGACGTCCACAAGAACGTTTAGACGCGAATCTCATTGCTATGGCAGAAGAGCACGAGAAACTGCTATTGCGTGGTGAAGAGCTACAAGTTCTTGAGAATAGTAAGCCGCAGTGGCTTGAAGTGGAGCGAGTTCATTCTCGCTTAATTGAGGCGCACCAAACCTACTCGAAGCGTTATCATGCCATGTATCACGGTGCTGCGGCACAACTTGCAGAAGTCAATGCGATGCACGCTGAAAGCGTCGTGCAATATAATACAAAGAAAGACGCGCTGAATGCGTTAAAAGCACGTTGGAAAGACACTGATAACCAAGTGAAAGTTCATTCTGGCGAATTAAAACGGGCGCAACGCGATTTGCAGGTACTGGATGACAAGCTGGTTAAAGCGAAGGCAATTCATGCTGGCTACGGCTCGCTTTCAACCGCCGAAATTGTGGATATTCTAAACGATATGGAAGCTGAGCTGCGGGAAAAGCTGGCCTCCTATCAAGACCAAGAAAAGTTGCAAAGCCGTTTTACCGCGATTACCCGCCGAAAGCAAAGCAATTCGGAGCGGTTGGGGAAATTAAACGCACAATTAGCGGGCTCACAGCAAACCTTGGCAGCGCAATTATCACCGCATGCACAAACGATTGTGCACTCACTGAATGAAACCTTAGCTCATGCACCGCTGCAGTTAAGCGACGACGCTATCGCCGGGTTTGAGCAGTTTACGGCGTTATTTGATGCACACGAAAACGGCCTGTTAATGCTGCAAGCGCAAATGCTTCATGGTTTGCGCGTGAAGCCATTCAACGCAGTTGAGCAACGTGCGCGAATTGAGCGTGAGGTGATCGACTTAACCAATAAAGTTGACGATGATAGCCATGAGCTCACCGAGATTAAAGCCAGCCTATCGGGGCAAAATGCGCAACAACAACTTGAGAAAATTCGCCAAGAACTGGCTGCAACAGAAGCTGATTTACGCCTTATTCAGGGGCTCTCAACGTTTGCCCATGATCTGCCGGAGAAGCAGCATCAAGTAACCGAGTTAGAAGCTGAGCATGCGCTGTTACAAGCAAAGGCGCTTGAATTAGCCACGCAAATGGAACCGCTAGAGTATGAATATAATGAATTAACGCGGCAAATTAGTCGCATTGAAGCTGACTTAAAGGTGTTAACGACGGCGAATGCTCGGTTGGAGCGTATTCGCCAGCACTGCTCGCCCGCGTCGACCAATCCGCAGTTATTCGACTCGGTGACCATTTCAGAACAAAGCTTAGACGAGTTGGACGAGCTCGCCAAAAGCATTCATCATCAATTAACAGCTTTCCATACGGAATTTGAGCGCTTAGTTATGGCGGTCAAGCACCCCGACATTGAACTTTTTATTTCGCGTACAAGTTTAGCGGATTACAGTGAAGACATGCAGCGCTTGAATAAAGTGTTCACTGCACTTGATTACGATTTCAATCAGCATAAACAAAATATTCGCACCCACAATGAAATTGTGAACAGTCAATTACGCGAGCTACGTGATGCTGAAGAGCAAATTCGCAATATGGCAGCGGCCATTAACCAAGATTTGAACAGTAAACAAATCTCAAATCTTTCCGAAGTAGCACTCGACATTAAACTTCGGTCTAGCTTTATGTCGTTATTGGAAAAACTCGACAAGCATAATATTGAAGACGACTCGTTAGCAGAGCGCTCTTTTTATGAAGAAATTCTGGCGTTTGCAAATAAGCACATCAACAAGCAATCGCGCCGGATTAAACTTGCCGATATCATTGAGCGGGTGGATTACAGCTATCGCCTTTCCGGCTCCGATAAGCGCGTCACTGAAGGACAGTCGGGCGGTACCACAAGTGCCGTGACTGCGTTTGTTTTGTCGATTTTGCTCAAACAAATTGTCTCGCTAAACTATTCAATGCGGTTGCCTATTGTCGTCGATGAAATTGGCACGCTCGATTCGAAAAATACGAAATCAGTGGTGAATCAAATTATTGACCATGGTTTTACCTTGTTTTGCGCAACGCCAAATTTCTCGCCAAGCTTGAACCGCATCGTTGGTCGTACACTGACGCTCGATGCTGTGAAGGTTCCCGAGGTATGTGTCGAAGAATGTTCCATCCACATTTTGCCGCGCCACATTAATTATTTTGGGACTCATCATGAAGCTTAATCGCGACGTTTTAGTCAATGCGATATTGCGGCATCAAAGCGTTTTTCTGCGAATCCTCGACAGCATTGATACAGGCGGTGGCGCAAATGAATTTCCTGAGTCGGAGTACTTGCGTCTTTATAACCAAGAAATTTGTCGTGACGACGATGAAAACGTGCACAATCATCTAGCAATCAATACCTTGCTAGAAAACGGTGTGTTTATTCACAATAACCGTTCATCGGGGACGATTACAGTCGAGCGTGTGATTATCGATTTATTGCGATTTATTGATGTAAAACGGCGCCGAGAGTTAACTTCGGCCGATTTTGAGTCGATGCGCTCGCAACTTTACTCAGCCGTGTCTCGCTTAGACTTAACCGAATTTGGTGATGATGATTACAGCGAAAATATGCAAACGGTGAATCAGATCATTAGTGAGATTCATTCGAAGGTTCGTTCCAACGTCGACACCTTAACCGCGCAGGTGGGCACGATTGCTGAGCGTTATGAAAACCTCCAAGAACATCAAGGCGACTATAACGTTGCGGAACTATATGATGCAATATCGAGATTGTACGAGCGCTTTGTCTTACCATGCTTAGAATTTATTAGCCCGAAAGTGACAATGGTGCAAACGCGGACGTTTTCGCAAACGATGGACGATCTGATTCATTATCACAGTAAGCGTTACGCCCAGAACAAAGTGGCCCGAGAAATAGGCTATCGGCGCACGGCAATTACCAGTTACTACAAAGATATTCGTGAATTGGCCGGGCGGTTGGAGCGGTATGCGCTGTATTTGGACCGCGATCGTCAGCAGTTTTTAGCCGTCGAAAAGGCTTATCAGGCCCTCGACGAGACCCTACAGCCCCTTCGTCATGGCAAGCGTCGTAGCCGATTACTTACGCCTACAATGCCATTTTTCGCTCAGTTTCAGACGTTTGCTGGTTTACGTACGTTTCGCGCGACCTACTCGGCTCGCTTGAATTGGAGTGCAAAGCATACACCAATGCAGGCGCGCGAATATTTGCGCTCGATCCCAGACAAAATAAGCGACGAGCCACCCGTTCAGCGATTAAAGCCAGTGGCCGCTGCGCCGGATCCATCTTTGCTTCGGCAACAACACATAGCGTCGGTTCTTGATACAGCATTACAATCCGTTGATATTTTCAGCGATGATATAACGGATATTTATGCTTACGTTGACAGTTTTTTGCGCACGACACTTGATGATTTTAGCCTCGTGGATACCTTGTATGGTTACCATAGTTTTCTCGCCTTTATCGATATGGGCGATGTGACTGTGGCTTATTCTGGTGAACGAAATCGGCTCGAAGACGACAAATATTACTTCGATTATTTAATTCCGAGTATTTCTGCCGAAGTCAGTAGCGGCGAAGCACATAAGGAGGTGGGGCATGTTTAATCAAGCGCTAAGTGTGGAGCTGTTCAAAGAGCTCACGAATGGTCGCGTGATCAATAAATACAAGTTGCAGAATAACGGCGAAGAAACCGAAAACGAGCTGTTCACCGAAGTGATGAGTAATCTCGACACGTATCGGTTGCAATATCGCATGTCCGGTTATGAACTGATTGAACACGAAGACTATTTCTATATTCGTGATGCCGATGTGAGTTTTGATGATTTGCAGTCGGATATCACCATGAAAGTGAGCGTTTTGCTTATTTTACTTGGCAAATACGTGAACGATAAAGGTTATATTTTAAGCAAGCTTACATCGACAGCCGGCGGTTTGTCTGACGCCGACCTGGATGAAATTGAAGCCTTACCAAACACCATTGAGCTGATGGAAAAATGCGACTTCAAAAAGGGTTTCAAGCACGCATTTAAGAGCAGCTTAGTTGATCGCAATATCATGTTACAAAAGCCTACCGATGGCCGCTACGTATTGAGCGCCGCCGGCCGCGCGTTTTTCGCCGCGTTAACTTGTTGATGGCTGGCGACTAATTAGTGCAAATATCGCACAAACTAGTCGCCCTAATCGCTAAAAATAATCAATTATCACCAACGCCGCCATATTCTAATTATTTTTCATCTTAAGAAAGTCTTTTTCACGACACTGGAAGCAATAGCTTTGGATGCTATCGAGTAATCATTATGCATAGTGATTAGAGAATAGCGCGCAGCGTTATTTCTTCCGCGCGCGCAGTACGTTTATGACATCACTAAGCCGTAAGTCACGGGCTTGCAGCACCACGGTTAAGTGGTAGAGCAGGTCGGCACTTTCATTGAGCAGGGCGTCGTCGTCTTGGGCGACGGCGGCGAGCGCGACTTCAACGCCTTCTTCCCCAACTTTTTGTGCGCAGCGGCGAATGCCACTGGCGAGCAATTCGGCGGTGTAGCTGCTGCCGGCATCGCCGTTGGCCAGTTCTGCTTTGCGCTGTTTCACCGTATTTTCCAACTCAATCAATTCACTGATGGCCGGAAACTCCGGCGGAAGCCAGCAACTTTCAGTGCCCAAGTGGCACGTTGGGCCATGGGGTTTCGCTAATACCAGCAGCGAGTCTTGGTCGCAGTCGGCAGTGATCGACACGAGTTCAAGTACATGTCCTGAGCTTTCGCCTTTGGTCCAGAGGCGTTGTTTGCTGCGGCTGAAGAAGGTGACTTGACCACTCTGCAGCGTGTGATTCAGCGCTTCGCGGTTCATGTAGCCTTGCATGAGGGCACGGCCGCTGACGCTGTCTTGCACCACAGCGGGCAGTAGCTCGTCCATTTTTTGCCACGCCAGTTGCTCGAGGTTATTGCCATCAACAATCATGTTGGATCCCTTTTAAAGTGAATTCTGTTCAGGTTAGGTGTTATACAAAGTGAATTGTATTCATGTTGGCCTAACCTAGCTGCGCAAGCAGAAGGTTAAGGCCGAATAATCACACCAGCGCTGCGTAGCTCGGTTTTCAAGTCTGGAATTGCAATCACGCCTTTGTGAAATACCGAGGCAGCGAGTGCACCGTCGACATTGGCCTGTTGAAACACGTCGACAAAATGCTCAACCGCACCAGCACCGCCTGAGGCGATCAGCGGTACGTCGCAGCGCTCACGAATGGCATGCAACTGAGCAATGTCGTAGCCATTGCGCACGCCGTCCTGGTTCATGCAGTTCAGCACGATTTCACCAGCACCACGGGCGATAACTTCCTCCACCCAGTCGGCGGTTTGCCAGCTGGTTTTCTGGGTGCGAGTTTCGTCACCGGTAAACTGGTAAACATCGTAGGTATTGGTGTCTTGATTGTAAAAGCTGTCAATGCCGATCACCACACATTGTTGGCCAAACTCAGACACGAGTTCGTTAATCAGCTCCGGGCGGCGCAAGGCCGGCGAATTGACGGAAATTTTATCCGCGCCCATGGCCAGAATTTCCCGCGCTTGTTCAATCGACTGAATGCCACCGGCAACGGCGAACGGGATGTTAATCACTTCGGCAACGCGGCTGACCCAGGACTTGTCGACGACACGGCCGTCGGACGACGCGGTGATGTCATAAAAGACTAGTTCGTCGGCACCTTCTTCGGCGTAACGCTTCGCCAGCGGCACGATGTCACCGACGATTTCGTGGTTACGAAACTGTACGCCTTTAACCACCTGACCGTCGCGGACGTCGAGGCACGGAATTATGCGTTTTGCCAGCATGTGAGTGCCTCCGGTAAGGTGAATTGGCCGGTCAGTAACGACTTACCGAGAATGACGCTGTCGCAGTTCGCTCTTTTCAGGGTTTCCAGCTCGGCTAAGCTGGCCACACCGCCAGACGCTTGCCAAATAATGCTTGGGTAGGCGCGTTTGAGATCGCGGTACAGCTCAACATTGCTGCCGGCTAAGGTGCCGTCGCGGCTAATGTCCGTGCAGAGCACGTGCTTGAGGCCGCGCGCTTGATAGCGGTCGAGCACGTCTTCAAGACGCACTTCGCTGGTACTTTGCCAGCCGTGGGTGGCGAGCCAGCGATTGCCTTGCTCGTCGATATTGATATCGAGCGCTAAGACAATCGCTTCCGGACCAAACTCGTCGAGCCAACCGAGGACTTCGTCGACGGCGGTCACGGCTTTCGAGCCAATCACCGCGCGCTGAACGCCGGCGGCTAATAAGTCGGCCACGTCTTGGCGACTGCGAATACCGCCGCCGGTTTGAATCGGTAAGCCGGTGGTGGTGACAATTTCTGTGAGCAAACTTAGCTGGCGCTTGCTGGTGTCGCGGGCGCCGTCAAGGTCGACTAAGTGCAGAAACTCAGCGCCTTCGTCACGGTATTTTACAGCAATCGCCACCGGGTTACTGTGATAGGTGGTTTGCTGATTAAAGTCGCCTTTGAGCAGACGAACGACGTTGCCGTCAATTAAATCAAGTGCTGGAATTAGCATGTGAACTCCAAGAAATTCTGTAAAACACGGGCACCGTCGGCACCAGAGCGCTCGGGGTGGAATTGCACACCGAGGAAATTGCCGTTGGCAATGGCCGCTGCAAATGGTTGGCCATAGTCGCAGCTGGCAATGGTGGCGCCGTCAACCGGCGCGGCAAAGCTATGCACGAAGTAGAACCAGGGTTGCTCGAGGCCTGCGAACAGCGGGTGGTCGGTTACTTCAGTACGGTTCCAGCCCATGTGCGGCAATGGCAAGCCCGCTTGGCTGCGCAGGCGCTCGATGTGTGTTGGAATCACACCAAGGGCAGGTACTGGCTCAGCAGCACGGGTTTCGGTGGAATAGCGCGTGAGCATTTGCATGCCCAAACAAATACCCAGCACCGGCTGCGTTAAGCTTTGTAAGGTGCTGACCAAGTCAATTTCGTGCAAGGCGCGCATGGCGGCTTCAGCAGTGCCGACACCGGGCAACACCACACGTTCAGCATTGCGGATGACTTCTGGGTCAGCACTAATGACGGGTTCAACGCCGAGGCGGCGAAATGCAAACGCCACCGAGGCTAAGTTGGCAACCCGGGTATTGACGATAACCAAGTTGTTGTTTACGGCGGACGTACTCATGCCAAAACACCCTTACTCGAGGGCATTTCATTGCCTTGACGCCGAATGGCCTGACGTAGGGCGCGGCCAAAGACTTTAAACAGGCCCTCTACTTGGTGGTGAGCGTTGCCTTCGGTGGTGCTTAAGTGCAACGAGATTTTCATGCTGTCGCACAGCGAACGGAAAAAGTGCGGCACCATTTGCGTCGCCAATTGACCCACGTTCTCGGCGCTAAAGTCGGCGTCGAAAACCAAATAGGGACGACCTGAAATATCGAGCACACATTCGGCGCGGCATTCGTCCATTGGTAAGACAAAACCGAAGCGGCCAATGCCACGTTTGTCACCAAGGGCTTTGTGTAATGCTTCGCCCAACGCTAACGCAGTGTCTTCGACACTGTGGTGATCGTCGATGTGGAGGTCGCCGTCGACGGTGACTTGTAAGGAAAATCCGCCGTGGGTGGCAATTTGCTCAAGCATGTGGTCGAAGAAGCCAATGCCGGTCGCAAGTTTCACCGGACCCGCTTCGTCGAGGTTTACTTGCACACGAATATCGGTCTCGCGGGTGGTACGAACAACTTCAGCAGTGCGTGGCTTGGTGGTCAATTGCTTAACGATTTGCGCCCAACCATTGACGCCACGCTCGTAGCGAATACCGGCGATACCCATGTTTTCTGCCAATTCAAGGTCAGTTTGACGGTCGCCAATGACAGCGGACGTGGTGAAGTCGACTTTACCTTGTTGCAAGTAGTCTTTCACCAAACCGAGCTTGGGTTTACGGCAGCTGCAGTTGTCTTCTGGGAAGTGTGGGCAAATTAGCACGTCGTCGAAGCGAATACCGTGGGCGGTAAAAAGATCCATCATGGCGTTGTGCGGTGGATCAAAGTCCGCCTGCGGGAAACTGTCGGTGCCAAGTCCGTCTTGATTGCTGACCATCACCAAGCGATAGCCGGCAGCTTGGAGGTCTTGTAGGGCGTTAATGACGCCTGGTTCGTACACAAGTTTTGCGAGGCTATCGAGTTGTTTGTCGACCGCTGGTTCTTCCACTAAGGTGCCGTCACGATCGATAAAGAGAATTTTTTGCTGACTCATGGTTATGCTCCTGCCTTGCTGGCTTTAAAGTCATCAAGGACTGCCAGTAACTGTTGATTTTCGCTGGCGCTGCCGACGGTAATACGGACGCAATTGCTGAGGCCAACTTGCGACGATTGATTACGAATCAGAACACCGGCTTGAATACAGTGTTGCATCAATGCATCGGCGTCATTCACGCTAACAAGAATAAAGTTAGTCACAGAATTGTGTACCCGTTTCACCCACGGATAACCCTGTAATGCTAGTGCGAGTTTAGCGCGCTCGGCAATGGTTTGCGCGGTATTTGTTTGCACCCGAGCTTGTTCTTGCGAGCTCAACGCCTGCTGCGCCACCTGAATACTTAAATCTGGCAATGGGTACGGCGCGAGAACCGGCAATAACGCCTGAACTAAATCCGCGTTAGTGAGCGTAAAGCCAACTCGAATGCCGGCTAAGCCGAATGCTTTTGACAGTGTGCGCATGACAATCACGTGCGGGTTTTGATCAATCGCCGCAACCATCGAAACGTTCGAGTTGCCCTGCAGCGTATTGGAGTTCGCATAGGCAGCCGGTGACCGCGCTTGGGCGAACTCAATGTAAGCTTCGTCGATAACCACAAGAGCCCGATTCTGACATAGCTCGATAACGCGCTGCATGCTGTCACGTTGCAAAGCATTGCCAAGTGGGTTCGACGGGTTACATAAAAACACCACTTTAATGCCAGGCTCGTTGTTGAGTGCTTGTTCAATACCATCAAGGTCCAGCTGCCAAGTATCGGCAAGCAGCGGCACAGCAACGGTTTCATTGTTATTAATAGCCGCACTAATGGCGTACATGCCATAGGTTGGCGGGCAAATCAGAATTTTGTCACGACCTGGCTCGCAAAAGGTGCGAATGAGTAACTCAATGCTTTCGTCGCTACCTCGGTGGCTGATTACTTGCTTCGCGGCAACACCAGCATAGTCGGCATAGGCCTGATTCAGCGCCTGGTTTTGAAAGTCGGGGTAGCGATTCAAACCTTCGGTTTTGACACTGTAGGTTTGCGAGTAGGGCGACTCGTTAGCATTTAACCAGACGCTGCCGCCGGACATGCTGCGCCGTGCTGACGCGTAGGGCGTAAACGAACGTAAGTGCTCACGCATGAGCGTATTGACTAAGTTTGCAACGGCGGTGCTCATGAACGTGACTCCTGTGATAATTGCTCTGCGGCTAGGTCAGCTTGCATGCGCGGGCTTTCAAGGCGCAAGGAAACCGCACGTAAGTGAGCGTCTAACTGCTCTTCTGCGGCTAGGTCAATCAGTGTTTGACCAAGATCTTGAAGGCCTTGTGCTGAGACGGTTTGTACCGTGTAACGGCGATAAAAGTCGAGCAAACCTAGACTGCTGTAATTGCGGGCGAAGCCGTACGTTGGCAACACATGGTTGGTACCGGTGGCATAGTCACCGCCAGACTCTGGGGTATAGTGACCGACAAAAATAGAACCAGCATTGGTTAACTTGGGTAAGTAACTGTCGGTATCGTCAAATTGCAGCAATAAGTGTTCAGGCGCGTAGGCTTGACTAATGGCTACCGCTTCGGTTAGGTCACGGGTAAGAATCAACGCACTTGCACTTAACGCTTGTTGGGCAATGGACTGCCGCGGCAATGCAGCGAGCTGTTCACTCAGCTCGACTTTTACTTGTTCAATCAGCGTGCGGCTCGGCGACAACAGAATCACTTGCGAGTCAGGGCCGTGCTCTGCTTGTGAAAGCAAATCAGCGGCTACAAAGGCAGGCTCGGCGCTGTCATCGGCGATAACCAAAATTTCCGACGGTCCTGCAGGCATATCAATGGCTGGGCCGCCAGCAATTTGGCTGACCTGCTGCTTGGCTTCGGTGACATAGGAATTGCCAGGCCCAAAAATTTTGTCCACTTTGGTGATGCTTTCGGTGCCCAACGCTAATGCGGCAATCGCTTGCGCGCCACCGCCTAAGCAAACTTGGGTGATACCGCATTTAATTGCGGCATAACAAATTGCCGGCGAAAGCTGACCGCCGGCACTTGGCGGGCTGATCAGAATGCGTTCTTGGCAATTCGCAATTTGGGCCGGAATTCCGAGCATGAGGACCGTGCTTGGTAAGCTGGCGCTGCCACCCGGAATATATAATCCAACGCGCTCAAGGGGCTGAAAGCGTTGCTCACAGACGATACCTGGCATGGTTTCAACCTGCACGTTTTGCGGTTGCTGAGCGAGGTGAAACTGGCGAATGTTGTTGTATGCTTGGTCGATTGCACGTTGCACTGCCGGACTCGCTTGCTCAGCGAGGGCAGCAACAGTTGCCATCGGCAGCACCGGACTGGCTAAACGCACACCGTCAAATTGCGCGGTGTAGTCGAGCAGCGCCTGATCACCTTGGCTGGCAACGCGGTCGATAATGTCGCGCACTTGTGCTTGCAAACGTGCACTGACGGCTTGCACCGGGCGCGCAAGAGCCGCACTGCGTTCGGCCGCCGATGCGTCTTGCCAGTTGATCACTTGAATGTCGGTTGCCATGGTTTTACCCCATCATTTTCTCAATTGGCATGACTAGAATCGAACTACAGCCTAATGCTTTCAGTTGTTCCATGGTTTCCCAGAATAAGTTCTCGGTACTGACCACGTGTACGGCAACTTGCTCGTCAGTGTGACTTAGGGGCAACACAGTCGGCCGCTCGGCGCCGGGTAAAATGGCTTCGACTTCGGTGAGTTTGTCTTTTGGTGCGTGCAGCATAATGTATTTGCTCTCTTTCGCGAGCTGCACACCGTCAAGACGAGCTAATAATTTGCTGACTAGCTTCTGCTTCTCGTCACTTAATGACTCGCTGCGCTGAATAATTTGCACCTGGGAGCGGAAAATTACTTCTTGCTCAACTAAGCCATTGGCTTCCAGGGTTGCACCGGTTGATACTAAATCGCAAATAGCGTCAGCTAAGCCCGCCCGCGGAGCAACTTCAACGGAGCCGGTGAGCATGACTGGCTTGGCTTGAATACCTTGGGTGGCCAAGTAGCTTTCCAGAATGCGTGGATAGGTGGTGGCGATTTTACTGCCATTAAGGTCAGTTAAACCTTGGTAGTTGGTTTCTTTGGGCACGGCGATGCTCAACCGGCAGAAGCCGAAATCGAGCCGACGCAAGGACTGAAAACTGCTTGGCTGATTCTTAATGCTGCGCTCGAGACGCTCTTCTTCAAGCACGTTTTCACCCACTAAGCCGAGGTCGACAACGCCGTCCATCACTAAGCCTGGGATATCGTCGTCACGAACACGCAATAAATCAATTGGGTGACTGGTGCTGTGGGCCATTAAACGCTGCTCGTGAAGGTTGAACTTGACGCCACAGGCTTCAAGAAGCTTCAGTGACTCTTTGCTGAGTCGACCAGATTTTTGCACTGCAATCGTTAAACGTTCACTGCTCATTGGGTTTCACCTTATTTGCTTGATTTCAAAACTGTTTCAATAAAAAGTTAAATTCGATTCGTGTGTTGCTGCTATGGGCGGCGAAGACATGAAAAAAGCCCCGGAAGGTACGCTTCCGGGGCTCAAGAATCAAAGGGGCTCAGGAAGGTACCAAAGGACCTTCCTCATGCAGAAGGCCGCTAGAGGAAATGATGATGGTGATGCACAGCAACGCCAGAGCAGAGGCTCTGTTTTGCGTTCATTGCTGATTGTGCACCATATAAATTCATTTCCGTTCCTATCTTTTAGTTGGCACTGCTGCTAGCTGGCACTGCTGCCATGGAGTCCGCTTAAATCTGAACAAGTCTGCTTAAGTTGTATGGATTTTACCGACTCAAGTTCAGATTGCAAGTACTTTCTTGCAGTTTAAAGTTTGCGCGGCAGCATTAACGTGAAGGTCGTACCGACACCTACGGTGCTTTCCACAGAAATATCGCCTTTCAGTTTTTGCCGAACTAAGTTGTACACAATCGGCATACCTAAACCTGTGCCGCCTTCACTACGCTTGGTGGTAAAGAACGGATCATAAATTTGACCCAAGATGATCTCGTCCATACCGACGCCGTTATCACTAAAACGCAAACGCACTTGATTACCTGCGGCGGTCTCGGCCGACAAGGTCAAAATGGCTGGTTCATCGGCGCTGCGCTGATGGAATGCATGACGAATGGCATTGGTGACTAAGTTGGTAATGATCTGCGCCATGGCCCCTGGAATGGTGGTCATGACAATGTCATCAGCCATCTCGACCTTGTACACAATACCGGCACGTCGCAGTTCGATCGACAGGGTCGACATGACTTCTTCGAGATAGGTTTTGAGATTAATCTCACGTTTCTCAGCAACCATTTGGTCAACGGCAATTTGCTTAAAGTTACTAATCAGTTCACCCACCCGCGACAGGTTTTTCTGGGTGAGGCTTAAGCTGTCGGTGCTGCGCTCGATAAAGCCACTGAGTTGGTCTCGCGTGAGTTGTCCCTGTTCGAGTTGCTCTTTCAAAATCGCGAGACGGTCATGCACCATGCTGGTACCTGTGATGGCAACGCCGAGTGGGGTGTTAACCTCATGGGCAACACCGGCAACGAGGTTACCGAGTGCGGCCATTTTCTCAGACTCGACCAGCTTGTCTTGGGCGTCACGTAATTCATCGAGCGTTAGCAACAGCTTGCCTGCTGTTTTCCGCTTATTCAGGAACATGACAACGGTTGTGACGGCCATGACTAAGGCGATTAGAAACGCAAAACCAATGGCCCACAGGTACAAGCGTTGGCGGTCGATCGTGCGCTCGCGCGACTCGAGTAATGCCAATTGTTCGTCAAGGGCGGTGCGCTGATCGCGCAGCTGCTGTTGTTGCACTGCAAGGACGTTACGGTTGGCTAAAATGCGCTCGGCTAACTCGTCACTTTCTTGTTGTTTTTGGCGCAATTGAAACTCTTTTTGGCGCAGCTGCACTTGCTGCTCTTCAAGCGCTTGCTCACTGCGACGCAGGGTAATTTGAATTTGCCGTAACTGCTCTTCGCGTTCAAATAACAACTGTCGCTGACCGTCGAGCTCACGGAGTAACTCTTGTAAGGCAGTTTGCTGGGAGTCCATCACCTGCTGTTTGTCTTCGAGCGTGCCTTGCTGCGCTCGCAGCACATTGTCACGTTCGCGCACGGTTTGCTCGAGTAAGTCGATGCGATTTAATAGTTGCCGATTTTCGGCGCGGCTTTGTTCGAGTTCGCTGGTTAAACCATTGACCTGTTGTTGTAAGTCCGCCGCGCGCGCTTGCGCACGGCGAGCCATCACGGCCATTTCCAACTCGTTGCCGCGCAGCATGAGCAGGTCGCCAGAGGCGCGCAAACCGGTACTTTCAATACGATCGGAATTAACCTGAAAGCCGAGGCGATTCTGAGTGGTGACGACCAGATTGATCATCATGTCATCGCGCACCGGCGAGTGTTCGGTGATCACCAGAATTGCTCGGCCGCGCACGGCATTGAAACTACTATTGAGCAAGTGCGAAGCACCGGTACCAATATACAAAACATCCACTTCACTGCCGCCACTTGGTCGTGTGACTTCAACGACTTCAATGCGTAAACCGCGAATACTGCCCAATGGCGAATTACGTAATTCTTGATAGACTTTCGGGCTGCCGAGGACCCCAATCGTCAAGCTTTCACGCACGGATTCATTCGGCCAGGTGACGTAATGAACAACATTCGCCAAATAGGCGGCACGCATTTCTTCCGCCGATATAGGCGTGGTTGCTTGCCCTTGAGCCTGTGCAACTGCACTCGTTAGCCCGAACGAGCAACAGGCTATGAGCAGCAAAATGCGCAATTGATGAATGAAATTACTCGGCATAAGTGTCGGCATCCAAGTCTGAATATGAAATAATGCCCCTAGCATATCGTAAAGGACGTCCTGATGTCAGAGGTTACTGCAGTTTTTGCACCCGAGGGAGCACTCAGTAAAGCATTACCCGGTTTTCAACCCCGCCCCGCCCAACAGCAAATGGCAGCGGCGATTACGCAATTGCAAAAAGCGGGCGAGCAGCTTGTGGTGGAAGCGGAAACCGGAACTGGTAAAACATTTGCTTATTTAGCACCGGCGTTGCTGCAAAGTGGCAAGGTCATTTTGTCGACCGGAACGCGCAATCTTCAAGAACAATTATTTCATCGCGATTTACCGCAATTGCGCGCGGCGTTAGCGCCACGCAAAGTCGCAGCGCTGCTAAAAGGGCGCAGTAACTATTTGTGTCTGAATCGGATGGAACAGGTTATTCGTTATCCGGGTGAAGTCGATAGCGAGATCCTCGCTCAACTGCAAATTATTCGCGATTGGGCAAACCGGACCAAAACCGGCGATTTGGGTGAAATTGCTGAACTGGCGGAAGATTCGCCGGCATTACCACGAGTCACGAGCACCATAGATAACTGCCTTGGCCGGGAATGTCCGCAGTACGAAGACTGCTATTTGGTGAAAGCGCGCAAAGAAGCACTGGAAGCGGACATTGTTGTCGTTAATCATCATTTGTTCTGTGCTGATCTGGTTTTAAAAGATACCGGTTTCGGTGAGTTAATTCCGGCCGCCGATTTGATTGTCTTCGACGAGGCACATCAGCTCCCAGACATTGCCAGTCAGTATTTCAGTGAAACCGTGTCGACGCGCATGATCGTCGACCTGTGTAAGGATCTGCAGCTGTTGTACCGCACTGAAGTGCGCGACGCCCGGCCATTGTCGCAAATTGCCGATCAACTTGAACGCTCAGCTCGGGATTTACGTCTGACCTTTGCGGTAGACCCAGAACGCGGTAATTGGCGCGACGCGCTAGCGACAGAACAAACCGGTGTGGCCGTGCAACGGTTAGCGGACATGCTGCAGCGGGCATTGGATATTTGCCGCAATTTGTTGGGGCGGATTAAAGAACTCGATCAGTGCTATGAGCGCCTCGATCTCATTCACAAGCGTTGGCAATTACTGCAAAATACTCAGGTTACCGGTTACAGTTATTGGTACGAAACGACACCGCGGCATTTAAGTGTGCATCGCACGCCACTGTCGGTTGCTGAACCTTTCGGTCGCCAGCTTGAAGCACAAGAAGCGCGCTGGGTATTTACCTCAGCGACGCTGACCGTAAACGGTTCATTTACGTTTTTTAATCAGCGTTTAGGGCTTGGTTTAACACCTGCAAAACTACATACACTGGTGCTCGACAGTCCGTTTGATTTTCAAAAACAAGCCTTGTTGTGTTTACCGCGCTATTTGCCGGAACCCAATTCGCGCGACATGAGTCAGGCGCTGGTGCAGTTAGTTGAAGAAGTTGTGGCAGCGAACCATGGCGGCACTTTTGTGCTGTTTACCAGCCATCGGATGTTGCAACTGGTCGCCAAAGCGTTGCGTAACGATACGGATCGGCTGGTTTTAGTGCAGGGAACCTCGAGCAAGCGCGAGTTGTTAAATCAGTTTGTGGCGGCAGAAAATGCGATATTGCTGGGTACCAGTTCCTTCTGGGAAGGGGTTGATGTGCGTGGCGATGCGTTGCGTTGTGTGATTATTGATAAGCTCCCCTTTAGTTCGCCGGACGAGCCGCTGTTGCAGGCGCGCGTTGAAGATTGTCGCTTGAAGGGCGAAGACCCGTTTGCCGCCATTCAAATTCCCCAGGCCGTGATTGCGATGAAGCAAGGGGCGGGGCGTTTGGTGCGGGATGTCAATGACCGCGGTGTCTTGATCATCTGCGATAATCGAATGGTCACGAAACAGTATGGACAAACATTTATTGCGAGTTTACCGCCGATGCAGCGCACGCGGTCGCTCGCTAAAGCGTTAGAGTTTTTGAGGAACGTCGAATGAGTGAGCCAAAGTTATTGGCAATAGACAGTGCAACCGAATACTGTTCGGTTGCGTATAGTGATGGTGAACAGCTGGTATTTCGCGGGCAAGAAGCACCGCGGCAACATGCGGACTTATTACTGCCGTTTGTTCAGCAAGTTCTTGCAGAAGCGGGCAGTAGCCTGGCTGAATTGGATGCCATTATTGTCGGGCGTGGCCCGGGTAGCTTTACCGGTGTACGCATTGCCGCTGGGATTGCGCAAGGCCTGGCATTCAGTCAACGTATTCCTTTAGTTGGCGTGTCGAGTTTGCAGGCGATGGCGCAACAGGCTTGGCGTTTAGGGCAAGTGTCACAGGTTCTTGCTGCTATTGATGCGCGCATGGGCGAGGTGTATGCGGGAACCTACCAGGTTGAAAATGGTCTGATGGTTGCACAGCATGCAGAAGTGGTGTGCGCGCCAAATACGATCGTCACTGCGCTCGACATGGCTGGCAACATGGCTGGCAACACAGCTGCCAATGTAGCTGCCAAGAAAGAGCAACGTAGTGAATGGTATGGCGTTGGTACGGGCTTTGTCACCTATGCGGCAGAACTCGCTGAGGCACTGGCCAATGTGGGGGCTACAGTTGTGGCAACCCATGCAGAAGCAACAGTGCATTTCCCGCATGCGATTGATATGTTAGCACTTGGTCGCGACGCATTTTTGCGCGGTCAGGCGGTACCAGCAAGTGAATTTGAACTGCATTATGTCCGGAATGAAGTGACATGGCAGAAACTGCCGGGGCGTGGCTAGGCGTAAGAGCCGAGACGCGCGCGAGCAAGGTTGTTGCCGAGGAGGTAGCTCATGAAAATCGACACCCTGAATTTTGGTTTTTGGAAATGGATCCTGAGTGCCAGTGCTGCACTGCTGTTATTGAGCGGCTGTGCTGCACGGTTACCAGAAAATATTCGTACAACCGACGAAAGCCTGACCAATTTTTCTACCGTGATGGCCAGCCCTGAAGCGACTCAAGGTGACTTGGTGCGCTGGGGCGGGGTCATTGCCGAGGTACGTAACCGCGCCGAGCACTCCGAAATCGAAGTGGTGTTTTTCACCTTGCGTGGCACGGGCCGTCCGTATGTCAGTGACCAAACTCCAGGCCGTTTCCGGGTGCGCGTTGAAGGCTTTGCTGACCCTGAAGTGTATGCCCGTGGCCGTTCGATTACGGTGCTAGGTACTTACCAAGCGATGGTCGAAGACACCATTGACGAGTTTGTTTATCGTTTTCCATTAGTGCGCGCGCAGGGCGTCCATTTGTGGTCAGAAGAGCCGCAGCGCGTGGATGTCTGGCATCATGACATGTATTCGCCTTGGTATCGCCACCGCTTGTACGGCACCGGCCCGTACCGCGTACACCCATACTACTTCCCTTATGGTGTGCGCCATGTCGATGACCAGCGCGACCAGCGTCCACCGACCCAGCAAGCACCGCAGCAACGGCCACAGATGCAACGTGAACCTGTGCGGCAGCAGCATTGAGGGCGGTTCAATTTAACCTCCCGTATATTCAACTCGCGGGAGTCCATGCGCAATTTCCGAGTACAGCACCACGGACGGTGCTGGCGCTGCATGGTTGGTTAGACAATGCGGCAAGCTTTACCCCACTGTTGCAAGAATTGGAAATTCAAGCCCAGCTGGAATCCACAGCCGAAACCGCTGCGCAACCGCATACCCTCGACCTGATTGCACTTGATTTTGCTGGCCACGGCCATTCCGATCATCGGCCGCAAGGTGCGTGGTATTACTTCACCGAATACGTTGCCGATGTGATTGCATTAATTCAACAACAGCAGCAACAACAGCAGTGGTCGAATCTAGAATTGCTCGGCCATAGTATGGGTGGCTATGTGGCACAACTCGTGGCGGCAGCATTGCCAGACCAAGTG
This sequence comes from Gammaproteobacteria bacterium, assembly GCA_023380515.1. The sequence continues at coordinate 28,168 of JAMCRH010000182.1, forward strand.
CAACGTGTGACTGCAATTGAAGCCATGGGATTGTGGCTCGGCCAAGGTGGCAACCTTGTCACTCATCTGCAAAAAGCCACCGCACAGCGCAGCGAATTGCGCAGCAAAGCCGCTCCCTGCTATAAAGACCTACAACGTTTAGTCAATCTGCGTGCTGAGTTAAACGATCTGACGCCAGATTTAGCGCGTTTATTAATTGAGCGCAGCGTGGTGACCACTGAACGCGGATTTGAGTGGCGTGTTGATCCCCGAGTTCGGTTGCCCTCACCAATTCGCTTTACAGCAGCGCATGCGGTCGATATGTTAGAGAATATTCGCTGTCCGTTACACGTTGTGCTCGGCGACAGCGGCCATAACGACTTGCATCAAGCGATTCAAAACTGGCAACATCATGTTCAACAATTGACGACACTGACGATAGAAGGCGGGCATCATGCACATATGCAAAGCCCAGCTGACATTGCACGAATTTTGCTCGATCGTGCAGGATCGTGAGGCGATCAAGGCCGATTAACGCTATGATCGACTGGTCGGATATGAGAAGATGACGTGTTATTCGTGACTATTATTTAAAAAAATTACGTAAATCAGGAGCGTTCACGGTGGATAAGATTTGGCTGGAACGGTATCCAAATGGGGTGCCAAAAGAAATCGATCCGGATCACTATGCTTCGTTAGTCGAAATTTTCGAAGAAAGTGCACAAAAATATCGTGACCACGTTGCATTCAGCAACATGGACACAGACATCACCTATGGTGAACTGGACCAGTTAACAGAGAAGTTTGCTGCCTACTTGCAATCAATCGGCTTGAAAAAGGGCGATCCAGTTGCCGTGATGATGCCAAACTTATTGCAATATCCGGTCGCCTTGTTCGGGATTCTGCGTGCGGGCATGACGGTTGTGAATGTCAATCCACTCTATACAGCGCGGGAACTGAAGCATCAGTTGACCGACTCGAAGAGTAAGGCGATTGTGATTCTGAAAAACTTCGCCCACACCTTAGCGAAGATTGAAAAAGACGTCAGCCTCGACAAAGTTATCCTGACTAGCATTGGTGATATGTTGCCAGTGCCGAAGCGTTGGATTGTCAACTTAGTCGTGAAGTATGTGAAGAAAATGGTGCCGGCGTACAGTCTGTCGAACACAGTTGAGTTCAACGATGTTTTGGCCGAAGGCGCGAAGAAATCCTACTCGCGGCCAGAAGTGAAAGGCGACGACTTAGCGTTCTTGCAATACACCGGTGGTACCACAGGTGTTTCTAAAGGCGCAATGTTGACCCATCGCAACATGGTTGCCAACCTTGACCAAATTTCAGCCTTTATTTTGCCGCGCTTAAGCGATGGTAAAGAAGTCGTGATTACCGCGTTACCGCTGTACCACATCTTTGCGTTAACGGCGAATTGCTTGGCGTTTTTGAAATTTGGTGGCAAGAATATCTTGATCACCAATCCGCGCGATATGCCTGCGTTTGTGAAAGAACTCGGCAAGCACAAGTTCACCATGATTTCCGGTGTAAATACCTTGTTTAACGGCTTGTTACATACTCCCGGCTTCAAAGACCTTGACTTTGCTCATTTAAAAATCGCCTTAGGTGGTGGTATGGCTGTGCAACGTGCGGTCGCAGAAAACTGGGAAAAAGTCACCGGTACTGCGCTGTTAGAAGGTTATGGTTTGACCGAATGCTCACCGGTCGTGACTGCGAACCCGTTTGATATTGAGCATTATACGGGCTCCATTGGTATTCCATTGCCTTCGACTGACTGTAAAATCGTCGATGAAGACGGTAATGAGTTGCCAATGGGTGAACCGGGTGAACTGTGGGTGAAAGGTCCGCAGGTCATGGCGGGTTATCTCGGACGTCCGGAAGACACTGACAAGGCGATCAAAGACGGTTGGTTCGCAACCGGTGATATGGCGACTGTGGATGAGCATGGCTTCTTCCGCATTGTTGACCGCAAAAAAGATATGATTTTGGTGTCAGGCTTTAATGTCTACCCGAATGAAATTGAAGACGTGGTTGCAAGTCATCCGAAGGTACTTGAAGTGGCTGCCGTGGGTGTACCGCACGAGTCGTCAGGTGAAGTCGTCAAGATTGTCGTTGTGAAGAAAGACCAATCGCTTGCTGAAAAAGAGCTGATTGATTTCTGCCGCGAGAATTTAACGGCGTATAAAGTGCCGAAACTCGTTGAGTTCCGTGACGAATTACCGAAAACGAACGTGGGCAAAATTCTGCGTCGTGAATTACGGGATGATTAATGACAAGTGCAAGTCAAGACAACTCGGCCTCAGCGGCCGAGTCTGCAACTGACGACCGCATGTCCGATTATCGGATGATAAACGCCACTGGGGAACTGGTGGCGTTTTGCGATCGAGCGGCTGCGAAAGGTTATGTGATCGTCGATACCGAGTTTGTGCGCACACGCACTTACTATGCGCAGTTAGGCCTAGTGCAAGCAAGTTGCGCCGGTGAAGCCGTGCTGATTGACCCGCTCAACGGCGTGGATTTGCAACCCTTGTGGCAACTGCTTAGCAGTGGTGTGGAAGTGATTCTGCATGCGGGCGGTGAAGACTTAGAGTTGTTCCATCGTTACGACGCATTACCCAAAAAGCTGTTTGACAGCCAAGTCGCACATGCGTTCTTAACGGACGGCAGTCAAATTGGTTATGCCGGATTAGTTGAGAAGATGCTCGGGATTGCAGTCGATAAAAGCCAAAGCCGCACAGACTGGTTGCAGCGCCCATTGAGTAAAGCGCAGCTTGATTATGCGGCAGCGGATGTCATTTATCTGGAACGCTTGCAAGTCGAGTTGAAGGAACAAGTTGAACAACTGCCATTTGCCGACTTGGTGTGGCAAGAGTGTCGTGAGCAAGTGCAAAAGCGTGCGCGCGATGTGGCGCCTCAGGTTGCTTGGCGCGATATTGGCGGTGTTAGCTTATTGCCTGGCACTGGTCGTGCAATTCTGCGTGAACTTGCTGCTTGGCGCTTGCAAACAGCACGGACCAATGATGTCGCTTTACCCTTTATTCTGCGTGATCCGGTGATGGTTGAGATAGCGCGAACGCGCCCGCAAAATCGCCATCAATTAGGGCAAATTGCTGATATTCACCCGCGTTCGCTGCGTTTGTATGGCGATGCGGTATTGTCCTGTGTGGCTGCAGGAGAGGCTGTTCCCGCAAGTGAGCAACCGGAAGATATTCCGCGTTATGATCAACTGCCTGGCTATAAACGCTTTTTTAAAGCAGCCAAGGCGCTGTTTGCAGACGTGGCTGAAGAAACTGGTATCCCAGTGTCGTTGCTTGGTTCTCGTAAGCAAATTAACGACGTCTTTGTGTATGCGCATTTTACCAGTGAGGCGAGCAAATCCTTGATTGCCAAGCCGGATCTCTGTAGTGGCTGGCGCGCCGATTTATTGGTGGATGGTTTGCAAGCACTATTGGCCGAAAGTAAGCGTTAGGAATAACCGCAATGTTTTGTCGTATTTTGAAGTCTCCCCGTAAAGCCGATACTTACTTGTATTTGCCGATGGACGCAGAGCTTGGTGATTTACCTTTGCCGCTGCAACAGTTGTTTATTCCTGAATTGGAAGTCACCCGCATGGCGATCAGCCCAAACCGTCAATTTGCCCGCATTAGTGGTGTAAAGTTGCTGGAACACCTAGAAGACCCCGGGTACTATTTGCAAATGCCACTGCCGGTTGAGAATCTGCTCGACAGCCACAAAGCAGACCGTCGGTAGTTCGTTGTTCTGAAGAGAGGAAGATTTATGCGGTTATTCGGTGTTCAGTTCGGTCATGTTTTGCGACATGTAGCGCTACTACTGGTGTTCTCGTTATTGATATTTGCAGGCAAAGCCCTAGTGAGTGGGAAGGCGCAAGCCAATGACGTCGATGTTGCGGGTTTTCCTGACTATGTCGAACAATTAAAAGTTGAAGCTCGTGAACACGGCATCTCGGCAGATGCCATTGCGCGGGCGTTTACTGATGTTGAGTTTTATCAGCGAGCAGTAAGTGCCGACCGCAACCAACCAGAGTTTACCATTACCCTCGACACTTATTTGCCGCGCGCTGTTCCTGATTGGAAAGTCCAGCAGGGCGTACGTAAATACCGTGAGCACCGTGAACTACTCGAGCGAATTGGTGCTGAATATGGCGTACAGCCACGCTTTATTGTCGCCTTGTGGGGTGTCGAAACCAACTATGGTGGTTTCACCGGCAACTTCAAAGTGGTGTCTGCGTTAGCAACGTTAGCGTACGAAGGTCGCCGTGAAGCGTTCTTTAAACGTCAGTTAATGCAAGCACTAGAAATTATTGACGCTGGCCATATCGAACCAGAGCAAATGCGCGGATCGTGGGCAGGAGCGATGGGCCAAACCCAGTTTATGCCAAGTTCGTTCTTGTCGTATGCGGTTGATGGTGACGGCGATGGTAAAATCGATATTTGGAATAGCTTCCCTGATGTGTTCGCATCTGCGGCGAACTACTTAGCTCAAGTGGGTTGGGATGACAGCAAAACCTGGGGACGGCAAGTTCGTTTACCGGCTGGTTTTGATACCGAGTTAGCTGGCCTTAACACCAAAAAATCACTGGCGGAATGGCAAGAGCTTGGCATTCGTCGCTATGACGGCTCAGCGTTACCGACTCGAGATATTCAAGCGTCTGTGATTATGCCTGACGGCGTTGATGGCCGTATTTACTTGGCTTATCACAACTGGGACGTGCTGATGCGTTGGAACCGCTCGAATTACTTCGTTGCTGCGGTTGGTACGCTTGCCGATCGCATTCAAATGGGACTGTAAGTGCATGTTAGCACCGCTGCCTATTGGGAAAATGGTCTGTGTTGGGCGCAATTATGGCGCCCACGCTGCCGAGCTTGGCAATGCCATTCCCGAGCAACCCTTGCTGTTTATGAAGCCCGCAAGCGCGTGGCAGCCGCTGTATGGCTTTGTCGACGGTAAGGACGCTGAGCGCCAACGTCGGACAAATATTGTGCATATCCCGCAGGGACTGGGCTCCTGTCACCATGAGCTTGAGCTGACACTGCTCATTGGTGAGCATTTAAGTTCTGATTCAATCTCCGCACAAGCTGCGACAGCAAATGTCGCACTGAAAGCCATTGCAGGTGTTGGCCTAGGGCTCGACCTAACCTTACGCGACCTGCAAGAGCAACTGAAACGACAAGGACAGCCATGGGAGCGGGCAAAGGCTTTTGCTGGCAGTGCGCCGCTTACCGAGTTTATTGCGGTTGAAGACCTTGGTGTTAACCTTGACGAGCTGAGCTTTACCTTGCACCGCAACGGTTCGTTGCAGCAGCATGGCAAAGTCAGTGACATGATCTTCCCGATTGCGCAGTTAGTCCTCGATATAGCCACAACATTTAGCTTGCAACCGGGCGATATTATTTTTACCGGTACACCGGCTGGCGTTAGTGCTTTGCATGCGGGCGATGAACTAGTGCTAGCATTGCAGGCAGGTGAACAGGAATTTACTTGGCAGGCACACGTTGCGGATGCCACCGCTAACGCTGCTAACACCACCGCTAACGCTACAGCCACCACTAACGCGCAGGGGCAGCGGCAAGGTGAGTAGCGAAAAACCGAATGCCGCAGCGTTTTGGCAAACTAAGTCACTGCCAGACATGACACCGCAAGAGTGGGAGTCGCTGTGTGATGGCTGTGGCAAGTGCTGTTTACATAAGCTGTTAGACGAGCGCGGTGACCTGCCGGAAGACGCGCCTATGCAGCTTGGCGAAGATTTACATTACACCCACGTTGCGTGCAAACTCCTGAATACCGAGCAGGGCGGCTGTCGTCATTACCCGATTCGCCATCGCTTTGTGCCCGGTTGTGTGCAGCTCACTGCTGATGACCTCGACAGCATTCATTACATGCCGCCAAGTTGCGCTTATCGGCGCTTACACGAAGGCCGCGGTTTACCAAGTTGGCACCCCTTGTTACATGATGGTTCGCGGGCAGCGATGGAAGCAGCCGGAATGGCAGTTACAGGTTATCCCGTAACCAGTGATGAACGGGATGAGCCAAGCGAAGCGACCATTGTGACTTGGCCGCTGCACGACTGTGATTAAGTTTGGTTAAATTCGCCGAGTTGCGAACAAACGCGCCGCTATCACGACAACGGCTAGGCCAAGAAAAATACTAAAAATAATCTGCATCCACTCGGGCATATTAAGTCCCAGCAAACGCCAACCGTCGTCACCGCACATGCCGGTAATGGCGAAAACACTCGGTAACCATTCATGCAAAGGCGCCCAACTGGGGAAGTTCGGATAAGCAGAACAGCTGGTAAACAACGGGTTTGCTTCGCGCTGAAACCATAAATGGTAGTTAGCAGACGACAAGCCCGCCCAAGCGCTGCCAATCCAGCCCGTAAAGGCCACAAGACGTACCGCAAAATATTGCGGTGCCGCAGCGCCTAGCCACGCAAACAACGCGATACCAATCATGGCGGTGCGTTGGTAAATACATTGCTCACAGGGGTTTTGCTCGTTGACGTGCTGCATGTACAACGCGGTTAACACCAAGCCTGTCGCAGCCGCAGCTAAGAGCAGCCAAGGCCAACGTTTTTGCGGCCATGAGCCTAAATGTTCGAGAATTGATTTCGAGTTGACGTTCATATCTGTAATCTTCGTTAAGAAACTCAGTGGCGATTAATTGAAACATGCTATCATAAAACTTGTCCGACCATTGTGAGCAAGTTACAATCCGATATTGCCCTTAATGTATTCTGAAATTTGTAGCAAAGAAAGGCACTTATGTTTATTAAAGCAAAAAGTCCTGCAGGGTTTGCAGAGGAATTTATCGTAAAGTCGATCTGGAAAGGTGACTTTGCGCCGGGCTCGATCCTGCCGGCTGAACGTGAGTTGTCTGAACTCATCGGCGTGACACGTACTACTTTACGTGAAGTATTACAGCGCTTAGCGCGCGACGGCTGGTTGACAATCCAACACGGCAAGCCAACTCGGGTAAACAACTTTTGGGAAACCTCAGGTTTGAATATTCTCGAAACGCTTGCGCGTCTTGACGAAGAAGGTATGCCGGATTTAGTTGACCATTTATTGTCAGCGCGCACGAATATTAGTGCGATTTATATTCGCCAAGCTATTCGCCACAATCCTGAGCGCGCCGCAGAAGTATTGCGTGCAGCCCAAACCTTAGAAGACAGTCCCAAGGCGTTCGCCGATTTTGACTATCAACTCAACCACGAATTGGCACTTGCCTCTGGCAATCCGATTTATGTACTGGTATTAAATGGGTTCAAGGGACTGTATGCGCGCATTGGCCAATTTTACTTTTCTGAAAGTAAAGGCCGTGAGCTTGCACGTAATTACTATGAAGAACTTTTAAAGCTGGTTGAAGCGAAAGACTATAATGGCGCACTCGGTTTAGTCCGTCAGTATGGTTATGACTCGGCCGCAATTTGGAAAGATCTTCGCGACTCAATTCCTGAGAATCTTGTCGACTAGCACGTCTGATTAGTCATCGTGCGACTCGACCAACAACAAGAGACGCACGATGCTAACCATAAGAAAATCCTGTCTATATTCCGCAACAGTAGCTGCAGCGACATTAGCTGTCGCAGCCTCTGCTTGGGCCGAAACACCTCGGCCTGCACTTCAATATGATGATGTTTTCCTACTTGAATTCGCTTCAGAACCAGCTCCGCGGCCGCAGTCCGCGGACATTGTCTTTGTGCGTAACTGGATGGATCGGCAAACCGATCGCCGCCGCTCGCGTTTATGGCAAATGCAGGAGGACGGTAGCCAGCTACAACCGCTAACCCCATTAGAACAAAATGCGAGCCAACCGGTATGGTCTCCGGACGGATCGCGTCTGGCTTATAATGCCGATGGTCAATTGCACATGTATTGGGCCGACTCTGGCCGAAGTGGGCAACTTAGCCAACTGCCGAGTAGTCCGAGTAATGTCAGTTGGTCACCGGACGGTGAATGGTTGGCATTTATTATGTTCACCCCAGAGCAACGTTCAGCACCGGTGAGTTTGCCCGGCAAGCCACCTGGAGCGACTTGGGCTGAAGCACCAATTTACATCGACAGTCGTCAGTATCGAGCGGATGGCGCGGGCTATTTACCCGCCGGCTATCGCCATATTTACCTGATGGCCGCTGACGGCGGCACGCCGATTCAATTAACTAGCGGTGCGTATCATCATTCTGGCCCTTTATCTTGGGCGCCAGACGGCAGCGCACTGTACTTTTCCGCTAACCGCCGTGAAGACGAGCATAAGCAGCCGTTAAATAGCGAAATTTATCGTTTAGATATTGAATCGCGGGCGATTACCCAACTGACCGATCGCTATGGCCCGGATAACAATCCGCGCTTATCACCGAACGGCGAATGGATTGCGTTCACGGGTGTCGATGACCGTAAACTGGCTCATCAGAACCATGGTTTATATGTCATGCGTCGTGACGGCTCAGGTGTGCGCAGCTTAACGGCAGATTTAGACCAACATATTAGTGGCTTTGAATGGGCACCGAATGGCAATGGCTTGTTTATTAACTATGACGACCGCGGCGCTGGCAAAATTGCCTATCAGCCATTGCAAGGTGAGCGGCGCGTGCTCACCGATGACCTTGGCGGGCTCGCCTATAGTCGGCCGTATTCGGGTGGCCAGTTTGCCGTGCTTGACAACCAGCGCGTGGTTTACACCCAAGCCAGTACACAGCGACCGGCTGAACTTGCGGTCGTGACCATGAATGGCACCGGTAGCCAATTAACCCATTTGAACCGCGACTTACTGCGCAAACGGGCGCCTGGAAAGGTAGAAGAAATCTGGTATTCATCGTCAGTGGATAATCGCGACATTCATGGCTGGATTATTTGCCCACCGAACTTCGATGCGAGCAAAAAGTACCCGCTGATTTTGGAAATTCACGGTGGACCGCACACGGCCTATGGCCCTTACTTTGCCATGGAGCTACAACTGATGGCAGCGCAGGGTTATGTGGTGTTGTATACCAACCCACGTGGGTCGACTAGTTATGGTGAAGACTTCGCCAACTTGATTCATCACAATTACCCCAGTCATGATTACGACGACCTGATGGATGGCGTTGATGCCGTGATTGCGAAGGGCTTTATTAACGAAGACGAGTTGTTTATTACCGGCGGCAGTGGCGGTGGGGTGCTAACCACTTGGTCGATTGGCCATACGGACCGCTTCCGTGCAGCAGCTGCGATTAACCCAGTAATTAATTGGTATAGCTTTGTGCTCAATGCCGACATGTATAACTACTTCAGTCAGTATTGGTTCCCAGACTTGCCATGGGAAAATCCAGAGCATTACTTAAAGCACTCGCCAATTTCTTATGTGGGTAACGTCAACACGCCAACCTTGTTGTTCACGGGTGAGGCCGACCATCGGACACCGATTTCGGAAACCGAGCAGTATTATCAGGCGCTGCAGCTGCGTGGTGTCGACACCGCTATGGTGCGGGTACCGGGTGCGTCGCATGCGCTGCACACACGGCCAAGTAACCACATGGCAAAACCGGCTTATGTGATTTATTGGTTCGAGAAGTATCGGAATAAAGATTAAACGCAGGTGAGAGTTCACCATTAAAAAAGGCACTGTCGATGACAGTGCCTTTTGTTTGGGAGGTTTAAAACTGCGAATTAACCGAAGTTTTTGCTCGCGAATTCCCAGTTAACTAACGCCCAGAAGCCGTCCATGTATTTTGGACGTGCGTTGCGATAGTCGATGTAGTAAGCGTGTTCCCACAGGTCAACGGTCAATACTGGCGTCAAGCTGCTGTCAGTCAGTGGCGTTGCCGCGTTGCTGGTGTTGACGATGTCGAGGCTGCCGTCAGACTTCTTCACTAACCAAGTCCAGCTTGAACCAAAGTTGTTGATAGCGCTCGTGGTGAAGGCTTCTTTAAACTTGTCGAAAGAGCCCCACTTGGCGTTGATTGCGTCAGCTAAAGCGCCTGTTGGCTCACCGCCACCATTTGGGCTTAAGCAATGCCAGTAGAACGTGTGGTTCCATACCTGTGCTGCGTTGTTGAACACACCGCCACTTGAAGTTTTCACGATCTCTTCAAGTGATTTACCCGCGAACTCAGAACCTTCAACCAAACCGTTAAGCTTGTCGACATACGTTTGGTGATGCTTGCCATAATGATACTCAAGCGTTTCAGCAGAAATGTGTGGCTCAAGTGCATTTTTCTCATAAGGCAGTGCAGGTAATTCAAAAGCCATAATGTGCTTCTCCATTGGTTGTCATGTGGTGACACTAGCAAAAGAAATTGAGATGGACGCTAATGTCAAAGATCGATTAATTATAGCGGACTTCATTGGAAATGAAATGCTTTCGCCGCTCTGTTCTATATACATGGAGGTAGTCCATTTGGATTTCAAGGGGTAGAAGTTGATAGAATTACTCAGGAATTTCGGTTGGGGCTTCAACCCGATTTTCTAGCTGTGATACAATAGCGTTTTGTTAATGAGTTTATTGACCTTGGTGTCGAGGAGTTTTTCATGCAAGAGAACCAAACTGAACAGAATTTAGATACAGAAACTCGGATCCGTCAGCAAATCGCTGAGAATCCAGTGTTGTTGTACATGAAAGGCTCTCCTAAACTTCCAAGCTGCGGTTTTTCGGCGCAAGCATCGCAAGCTCTGATGGCCTGTGGAAAACCGTTTGCTTATGTCGACATTTTGCAAAACCCAGACATTCGTGCTGAATTGCCAAAAATTGCCAACTGGCCAACGTTCCCGCAATTATGGGTGAACGGCGAGTTAATCGGCGGCTGTGACATTATTCTCGAAATGTTCCAACAAGGCGAGTTGCAGCCACTCATTGCTGAAGCTTCACCGGAAGTTGATGAAAAAGAAAGCAATTAACCTTCTTTAGGGTTGAAAAGTTTTTTTTCAGCCCCATCATAGTCACGAACCAATTGAATCGAGCCAGCTAGGCGGGAAACTTTCTAGCTGGCTTGTTTTTATATTAACTATTAATCGGAGAGAACAATGGCTGTACTAGTAGGTCGTCAAGCCCCTGATTTTACTGCTGCCGCAGTATTGGGTAATGGTGAGATTGTTGAAAACTTCACGCTGAGCGAGCACATCAAAGGTAAAAAAGCGGTTCTGTTTTTCTACCCACTGGACTTCACTTTTGTTTGTCCTTCTGAGCTGATTGCATTCGACAAGCGTTTAGCAGAATTCGAAAGCCGTGGCGTACAAGTTATCGGTGTTTCTATCGATTCTCAGTTCTCACACCATGCTTGGCGTGCAATGCCAGTGGACAAAGGCGGTATTGGCGAAGTGAAATACCCATTGGTCGCTGACGTGAAGCACGAAATTTGTAAAGCGTACGACGTTGAGCACCCAGAGGCGGGCGTAGCTTTCCGTGGTTCTTTCTTAATTGACGAAGACGGTTTAGTGCGTCACCAAGTCGTCAACGACCTGCCACTTGGTCGTAACGTTGACGAAATGCTGCGCATGGTTGACGCTTTAGCGTTCCACCAAGAGCACGGCGAAGTATGTCCAGCGGGTTGGACTGCTGGTCAAGAAGGTATGAAAGCAGATGCCAAAGGCGTTGCTGACTACCTGTCAAAGAACAGCGATAAACTGTAAGTCGCGGTGTATTAACCGAGTACTGAACAGTAAAAACCCAGTCCTTCGTGGCTGGGTTTTTTGATCAGGCTTTGCGCAAGGTCAAAGTTTCAACAACTTAGCAGATTGTCGACAATTATAATTTAATATCGCCTTGAAGTTGGCTAAATTCCCATCTAAAATTGTTTTTCCATTTTTGCTGTCGACAATTTTATGATTCAAAGTCCCGTTTGGCGTTCACCCATTACCGCTTCCGATCGCGTTTTAGCGGAAATTCAACAAGCTATCGTAGCGGGTGAGATTCCGGCTGGCAGTAAGATCAGTGAGCCTGAGCTTGCGCGCCGTTTTGCGGTGAGCCGAGCGCCACTACGTGAAGCATTGGCGCGACTCGAGCGTTGTCATTTAATTGAGCGCACCCCGAATGCAGGAGCCCGCGTGGTGACCCTGTCGACGGCTGGGCTGCGTTCCTTGTATGAGATTCGCGAAGAGCTCGAGGGCTTGGCCTGTCGCCTCGCAGCAGAGCACATGGCCGATGATGAAATTGCCGACATGCGCCGCTTACTCGACCAACACCTGCAAGAGCAGCGGGTGCGGGAAGGTGAGAGCTATTACCAAGAAGCCGGCGACTTAGACTTTCATTACCGGATTATTTTTGGCAGCAAAAATCAGTATTTGATTAATATTCTTTGCGATGAGCTGTACTACTTGATGCGTATGTATCGCGTCCAGCTTGGCATGAACGGACCGCGGGTGTCGCGAGCCTTTGACGAACACAAGGCAATTATCCAAGCGATTGCGAATCGCGATGGTGAACTTGCTGATTTATTGATGCGCCGGCACATTGCCGCGTCGCGTCGTCATATTGAAATACAATTGCAACAGATGGGGAAGTAACATGACACAAATGCACAGTGCTGGCGCCAAATTACGCCAAGCGATTCAGTCAGAAAAGCCATTACAAATCGTTGGTACGATTAATGCGTACACCGCCATGATGGCCGAGCGAGTTGGTCACAAAGCGCTTTACTTGTCAGGTGCTGGTGTGGCGAACGCCTCATTTGGTTTACCTGACTTGGGCATGACTTCTCTGAATGACGTCTGCGAAGACATTCGCCGAATTACTGGTGCAACTGACGTGCCTTTATTAGTGGACGCGGATACCGGTTGGGGTGGTGCATTTAACATTGCCCGGACCGTGAAAGAAATGACCCGCGCTGGTGCAGCTGGTTTTCACATTGAAGACCAAGTTGCGCAAAAACGCTGTGGTCACCGCCCAAATAAAGAAATTGTGTCACAAGGTGAAATGGTTGACCGGGTAAAAGCCGCGGTGGATGCCCGTATTGACGACCAGTTTTTAATTATGGCGCGCACCGACGCTCTGCAACAAGAAGGTTTAGAAGCCGCCATTGAGCGTGCTCAAGCCTGTGTTGAAGCCGGTGCCGATGCAATTTTTGCTGAAGCGGTACACACCTTAGAACAGTATCAAGCGTTTACCAACGCACTGAATGTACCGGTATTGGCGAATATTACTGAGTTTGGTGCTACGCCACTATTCAACAAAGATGAGCTCGCTGGCGTCGGCGTCGAAATGGTGTTGTATCCGTTGAGTGCTTTCCGTGCCATGAATAAAGCGGCGCTGAATGTGTACGAAAATATTTTGGCGAAGGGCGATCAGAAAGACGTGGTCGAGACCATGCAAACCCGCGCCGAGCTGTATGACTTTTTGAACTATCACTCGTTTGAAGAAAAATTAGACGCCCTGTTTTCGAAAAAATAAGAGGAACGAATCATGTCTGAGAAGAAATTAGGTGGCGCAGGTTTGCGCGGACAAGTTGCTGGCGAAACTGCGTTATGTACGGTTGGTAAAAGCGGTTCTGGCCTCACGTATTATGGCTATGACATTAAAGAGTTGGCCGACAAAGTTAGTTTTGAAGAAGTGGCGTATTTGTTGGCGAAAGGTGAGTTACCGAACGCAGCGCAACTTGCTGACTACAAAGCTCGCTTAAAGCAACAGCGCGGCTTGCCACAGGCATTGAAAGACGTGCTTGAGCGTATCCCTGCAGACGCACACCCAATGGATGTTATGCGTACCGGTTGTTCATTCCTTGGCAACATTGAGCCAGAAGAAGACTTTAGCCAAGCTGATGCGAAAATTGAGCGTTTGTTAGCAGCATTCCCAAGTATCTTGTTGTACTGGTACCGTTTCAGCCACGATGGCGTGCGCATTGAAACGCAAACGGACGACGATTCAATTGGTGCACACTTCTTGCATTTATTGCATGACAAAGCGCCAAGCGAACTGCACACAGCAGTTATGAATACCTCGTTGATTCTGTATGCAGAGCATGAATTCAATGCGTCGACCTTTACGGCACGTGTTTGTGCCTCGACCTTGTCGGATATCTTCTCGTGTGTGACTGGCGCGATTGGTTCACTGCGTGGGCCATTGCACGGCGGTGCGAACGAAGCCGCTATGGAACTGATTGAGAATATGAAAGATGCGGACGACGCTGAGCAAACTCTGATGGGCATGCTCGAGCGCAAAGAGAAAATCATGGGCTTTGGACACGCCATTTACCGTGAATTCGACCCGCGCAACGATATTATTAAAGAATGGTCAGAAAAACTCTCGAAAGAGTTTGGTGACAGCCGCTTGTATGACGTGTCTGTGCGTTGTGAAGAAGTGATGTGGCGCGAGAAGAAGCTATTCCCAAATGCGGACTTCTTCCATGCTTCGGCGTATCACTACATGGGCATTCCAACCAAATTATTTACGCCAATCTTCGTGATGTCGCGCGTGACAGGTTGGACGGCACACGTGAAAGAGCAGCGTGCAAACAACCGGATTATCCGCCCAAGTGCGGACTACACCGGTCCAGGTCCACGCCCAGTGCCTGCAATTAACGAGCGCTAAAATAGCCAAGGGAGAAGCGAGCGCTTCTCCCTTTTTTCGCTAAATTCAATTCAACGACTAGTTAGTGGTTCATTATGAATACTGAATATCGCAAACAGCTTCCTGGCACGAATCTTGAGTACTTCGATACCCGCGCAGCGGTCGAAGCGATTCAGCCAGGCGCTTATGAAAAACTCCCGTACACTTCGCGGATTTTAGCCGAAAACTTAGTCCGTCGTTGCGAACCGAGCCGCTTAACAGCGTCTTTGCAGCAGATTATCGAACGCAAGCGCGACTTGGATTTCCCATGGTTCCCTGCACGAGTCGTGTGCCATGACATTCTTGGCCAAACCGCATTGGTTGACTTAGCCGGATTGCGTGACGCCATTGCTGCTAAAGGCGGTGATCCAGCCAAAGTAAACCCTGTAGTGCCGACCCAGTTAATTGTCGACCACTCGTTGGCTGTTGAACATGCGGGTTTTGAAAAAGACGCCTTTGAGAAAAACCGGGCGATTGAAGATCGCCGTAACGATGACCGTTTCCATTTCATTAACTGGACAAAAACGGCCTTTAAAAACGTTGACGTGATTCCGCCGGGTAACGGCATCATGCACCAGATCAACTTAGAGAAAATGTCACCGGTGGTGCAGATTCGTGACGGTGTGGCATTCCCAGACACCTGTGTGGGTACCGATAGTCACACGCCAATGGTTGACGCACTTGGTGTTATTTCCGTTGGTGTCGGTGGCTTAGAAGCGGAAAGCGTAATGCTTGGCCGTGCCTCGTATATGCGTTTACCGGACATTATTGGTGTTGAGCTGACTGGCAAATTGCAGCCAGGCATTACCAGCACCGACTTAGTCCTCGCGATGACCGAGTTTTTACGTCGCGAGCGGGTGGTTGGCGCATACCTCGAGTTTTATGGTGAAGGCGCAGACAAACTGACCGTTGGTGATCGCGCGACAATTTCCAATATGACGCCAGAATATGGCGCCACTGCCGCAATGTTCTACATTGACCAGCAAACCATCGATTACTTAACGCTGACCGGCCGTGACGAGAAACAGGTTGCGTTAGTGGAAGCTTACGCAAAAGAGACCGGCTTATGGGCAGACAGCCTGAAAACGGCCGAGTACGAGCGCGTCTTGACCTTTGATCTTAGCAAAGTACAGCGTAACCTAGCTGGCCCTTCGAATCCGCACGCATTGCTGCCTGCGTCAGAGCTCGCAGCTCGCGGCATTTCGAGTAAAGTTGAGAACGAAGAAGGCAAAATGCCGGACGGCGCTTGTATTATTGCAGCGATTACTAGCTGTACCAATACCTCGAACCCGCGCAATATGATTGCCGCCGGTTTGATTGCCCGTAACGCCAATAAATTAGGTTTAACCCGTAAGCCATGGGTGAAAACCTCGTTAGCACCGGGTTCGAAAACCGTAAAAATGTATTTGGAAGATGCGGAGCTACTGCCAGAACTTGAGCAGTTAGGCTTTGGCGTCGTCGCCTTTGCATGTACCACCTGTAACGGTATGAGCGGTGCCTTAGACCCGAAAATTCAAGAAGAAATTATTGAGCGTGACCTGTACGCGACTGCGGTATTATCGGGTAACCGTAACTTTGACGGCCGTATTCACCCGTATGCTAAACAAGCGTTCTTGGCGTCGCCACCGCTGGTTGTGGCCTATGCGATTGCCGGTACTATTCGGTTTGACATCGAAAAGGATGCGCTCGGCTATGACCAAGATGGCAACCCGGTGACCTTGAAGGATATTTGGCCAAGCGACGAAGAGATCGACGCGATTGTGAAGCAAGCCGTGAAGCCAGAACAGTTCCGTAAGGTCTACGACCCGATGTTTAATATCTCGGTCGACATGGGTGAGAAAACGAACCCGTTGTACGACTGGCGTCCACAAAGCACTTACATTCGTCGTCCACCGTATTGGGAAGGTGCATTGGCGAGTGCGAATAGCTTAAAGGGCCTGCGTCCGTTGGCGGTGCTTGGTGACAATATCACCACCGACCATTTGTCGCCGTCGAATGCGATTATGGCTGACAGTGCGGCTGGTGAATACCTAGCCAAAATGGGTGTGCCGGAAGAAGACTTTAACTCGTACGCGACCCACCGTGGTGATCATTTAACCGCACAGCGCGCAACCTTTGCCAACCCGAAACTGTTTAATGAAATGGTGAAGGACGAGAGTGGCAAAGTGGTGCAAGGTTCGTTAGCGCGAGTTGAGCCAGAAGGCAAAGTGATGCGCATGTGGGAAGCAATCGAAACCTACATGGAGCGCAAACAGCCGTTGATTATCATTGCTGGCGCTGACTATGGTCAGGGATCGTCACGGGACTGGGCTGCTAAAGGTGTGCGCTTAGCCGGTGTCGAAGCGATTGTTGCTGAAGGTTTCGAGCGGATTCACCGCACCAACTTGATTGGTATGGGTGTGTTGCCATTGGAATTCTTGCCGGGTACCACACGCTTAACCTTAAACATCGATGGCACCGAAACCTACGATGTGGAAGGTGATATTGCGCCGGGTGCGGAAATGACCTTGATTATTCATCGTGCCAATGGTGAGCGAGTTGACGTGCCAGTGAAATGTCGTCTCGACACTGGCGAAGAAGTCTCAATTTATGAGGCAGGCGGTGTGTTACAACGCTTTGCACAAGACTTCTTAGCAAACGCTTAAAACGTAAGACTAGGCAATGGGAGCAGGCGACTGCTCCCATTTTTTAGCGTTGGAGTCACTATGTTTAAACCACAGATTAAGATTCCTGCCACGTATATGCGTGGTGGTACCAGTAAAGGGGTGTTCTTTCGGTTAGATGATTTACCGGCCGAAGCGCAGCAACCAGGAGCCGCGCGCGATGCTATTTTATTGCGCGTGATTGGATCGCCAGATCCATACGGCAAACACACCGACGGCATGGGCGGAGCAACCTCAAGTACGAGTAAAACCGTTATTTTGTCGAAGAGTCAGCAAGCGGATCATGACGTTGATTACCTGTTTGGTCAGGTCGCAATCGATAAGCCGTTTATTGATTGGAGCGGCAACTGTGGCAACTTGACCTCAGCGGTCGGTTCGTTTGCCGTGAGTGCGGGTCTCGTACCAGCCGAACGTATTCCAGAAAATGGCACGGCGGTGGTTCGCATTTGGCAAGTGAACATTCAGAAAACCATTATTGCCCATGTGCCGATCACGAACGGGGAAGTGCAAGAAACCGGTGATTTCGAACTGGACGGTGTGACCTTCCCAGCTGCCGAAGTGCCAATTGAGTTTCTTGACCCAGCCGACGGTGAGGGCGCCATGTTCCCGACCGGTAACGTGGTTGATGAGCTTGAAGTTCCGGGCGTTGGTGTGTTTCCTGCAACCTTGATTAACGCAGGTATCCCGAACATTTTCGTCAACGCGGCAGATATCGGCTACAGCGGTACGGAGCTGCAAGGCGCGATTAATGAAGACCCGAAAGCATTGGCGATGTTTGAAACCATTCGCGCCTATGGTGCGGTGAAAATGGGTTTAATTAAAGACATCGCTGAAGCGGAAAGTCGCCAACATACACCGAAAGTAGCCTTTGTGGCACCGCCAGCAAGTTACAGTGCGTCGAGCGGAAAGCTAGTGGAAGCGAACGACATCGACTTGAACGTGCGCGCGCTGTCGATGGGCAAGCTGCATCATGCCATGATGGGCACCGCAGCGGTTGCCATTGGCACTGCTGCCGCGATTCCGGGCACTTTAGTGAACTTAGCTGCCGGTGGTGGCGAACGTACGGCAGTGACCTTTGGCCACCCCTCAGGCACGCTGCGTGTTGGTGCTGAAGCTGCACTCGTTGATGGCGAGTGGGTAGTGAAAAAAGCCCTGATGAGCCGCAGTGCACGCGTGCTGATGGAAGGCTGGGTACGAGTGCCAGGTGATTGTTTTTAAACGATGACTGACACGGCATTAGCTGTTAGAAAAACTCCCGCATTTGCGGGAGTTTTTGTTTTACGGCCGACCGTTAAAACTAGTTATGAAGGAAGTCACGCCTAAGCTAACCTGACTGCATTAACTTATCCGCTGCTTTTGCTAAAAAATCAGAGCGGTCTTTAAACTCGTGATGAAAACTAACATATGCGTCTACACGAGCGATTAAGGGTTCTGCCAAAGTAATATTAATGCGCTTTTGTTTTCCTTTTAAACTTTCTACGGGCACTTCAACAGCTAGCCATTCATCAAAATCAGGGTAGTCATTACGGTAATCAATATAGCCTACGTCTAAAGATGCTAAATTATGGCCATCAGCCACCATTTCTGCGGCCATTTCTAGTATCGCGGCTTTGGCGCGGTAGAGGATTTCCTTTTGCTCGTCAGCGGCAGACACACAACCGTAACCAAACTGCTCAAACACCGGAACCACAATACCCCACGAGGTGTCCTCTTGTGGTCGCTCAATTCCAACCATAAATAACATAGAGACCTCACTTTTAAACCATTTAAATTAGACTGCTAAATGCCGGCTAACCTTCGTATACTTTTTAAAGTGCCGATGGGCATGTGCTTTTTTGGATGAGGCACCGAAAATTTATTCCCTGTTAAAGGGGAATACCAGATTTGATGGTCACCTTTGCCATGCCTGACAAACTCGCACCCATTGGCTTTCAGCTGCTTTATTAATTCCTTTGAATTCATGTGCGTCCTTGCTCGTGCATTCCAATACAAATATACACACATATGTGTATATTGCAAGCTCTAACCATACGTCGATAAGCTACTTAACCAACGGCCAGCCACCCAAACTCTGATAACGGTTAACCATCCAACAGAATAGCTCGGCAGTGCGTTCGGTGTCATACACTGCGCTGTGGGCTTCTTTGCCATCAAAAGCGATGCCAGCGGCGTGACAGGCTTTTACCAGTACGGTTTGGCCGAGTGTCAGTGCTGCCATGGAAGCAGTGTCAAAGCTGACAAACGGATGAAACGGATTGCGTTTGAGGCTGGCGCGTTCGGCAGCAGCCATGACGAAGCTGTGGTCAAAATTGGCGTTGTGACCAACGAGCACTGAGCGCTGGCAACCTGCTGCTTTTTGCGCTTTGCGAATGGCTTTAAAAATGTCGCGCAAGGCTTCACCTTCCGCGCGTGCGCCGCGCAGGGGGCTGAACGGATCAATGCCGTTAAACTCAATTGCCGCTTGCTCAATATTGGCACCTTCAAAAGGTTCAATATGGGCATGATGGGTGGCAACAGGCACAAGCTCGCCGTCGTCGTTAAAGTCGACAATCACTGCCGCAATTTCGAGTAAGGCATCGGTTTTCGGGTTAAAGCCGGCGGTTTCGACATCGATCACAACCGGTAAATAACCGCGAAAACGGTCTTTGATAGCAGGTTTAGCAGACATTAAATTTCCGTTTTCTCTTTGAATTCACAAAGATCTTCAATTAAACAAGAGCCGCAGCGCGGTTTAC
Organism: Gammaproteobacteria bacterium; assembly: GCA_023380515.1. The sequence goes on from JAMCRH010000182.1 coordinate 48,089, forward strand.
GTGCGATGCAGGTGTAGCGGCCATGGAGAATGAGCCAATGGTGTACGTCGACTTTAAATTCTGCGGGAACGACTTTAAGTAAGCGTTTCTCGACAGCGTCGACGGTTTTGCCGGGCGCAAATTTGGTGCGATTACTTACGCGGTAAATGTGCGTGTCGACGGCAATCGTTGGCCAACCGAACGCGGTGTTTAAAACCACGTTGGCGGTTTTCCGGCCGACCCCTGGCAGCGCTTCGAGGGCTTCGCGATTTTCTGGGACGATGCCGCCATGCTGTTCAACTAAAATGCGGCAGGTTTTAATCACGTTTTCGGCTTTGGTGTTAAACAGCCCAATGGTTTTAATGTAATGTTTGACGCCGTCGACGCCGAGCGCGAGCATATCCGCGGGATTATTGGCGACGGCGAATAGTGGCCCAGTGGCTTTATTAACGCCAACATCGGTCGCTTGGGCGGACAACAACACAGCAATCAGCAATTCGAAAGGATTACTAAAATTAAGCTCCGTCGTCGGGTGCGGATTGTTGTCACGCAGCCGTGTTAATATTTCAATTCGTTTTTGTTGATTCATAACCTGTTTAATTCACTGTCGTTACTCGAGCACGTTGAGCTTTCTCAATCGGTGCTTTGGCGAGCTTGGCTTTGCGGCGACCGTCAATCCAGTTCTTGCCGGCAATCAGGAAACCCATCCCTAAAAATGCGCCCGGCGGTAAAATAGCGAGCAGCAGGGGATAGTCAAACGAGAATAATTGTATTTTTAAATCGCGCGCCCACTCGCCGAGTAAGAGTTCGGCGCCGGCAAACAAGGTTCCTTGGCCGAGTATCTCGCGTAGGGCACCGAGAGCGACTAAGACCAACGTAAAACCGAGTCCCATCATCAGGCCATCGAAAGCTGAGTTATACCAATTGTTTTTCGATGCATAGGCTTCCGCTCGACCAATAATCGCACAGTTAGTGACAATTAGTGGAATGAAAATACCTAATGCCATAAACAACCCATAAGTAAAGGCGTTCATGGTTAGCTCAACGAGGGTTACAAACGTCGCGATAACGATGACGAAGACTGGGATACGAATTTCATTCGGCACCCAGCTGCGCACTAATGAGACTGTGATGTTCGAACCGACGAGAACGAGCATAGTCGCAATGCCAAGACCTAAGGCGTTGGTCACCGTGCCTGTTACGGCTAATAAAGGACATAAGCCGAGTAACTGCACGAGAGCGGGGTTATTTTCCCACAAGCCGTCTTTTGCCAGCGTTTGATACTCAGTACTCATACGGTTGCTCCTCTCTGGCTAAAGGATCGTTGGCTAAAGGCTCGCCAGTGCAGTTTGCTGGCGCTGCGAATAGGCTATCCATATTGTTTTGGGCATACCAAGCGGTACGTTGTACCGCAGCGATAACCGCACGGGGAGTAATGGTTGCGCCAGTAAATTGATCAAACATGCCACCGTCACGACGCACTCGCCAACGGGCGTCATTTTCTGTGCGGACCCGCTCGCCATTGAATGACAAAATCCAATCGTCGCGCTGCACTTCAATTTTGTCACCCAGCCCAGGTGTCTCGCGATGCTGAAGGACGCGAACGCCTTTAATTTGGCCCTGCAGGTTTACTGCAACAAGTAAGTGAATGGCGCCGCTATAGCCGTCGGGGGCGGTGGTGCGAATCGCTAAAGCATTCGGCTCGCCAGCCAAACGCGAGCGATAAACCGGTTGTTCGGGTAAGCCTAAAGCTTCTGGTGCTTGAATGAGAGCACAATCGCGATACAGATCATTGTCATGTAAGGCGGGTGGAATGAGCTCGTTGAGCGTGCGCATGAGTTCGTTGCGCTGTTGTTCAGCAATTCGGTCGGCGGTCAGAATTTGGGTGGTAACAACGAGAGCTGTCGCCACCACGGCAAATCCGCCTAAAATGAGACCGTTTTTACGCATCGATTTTAGCATGTTAGCGTTGTCCTCCGGCCTGTCCGTACGCTGTTGGGCGGGTGTATTGGTCGATCACCGGCACACACAAATTCGCCAATAACACAGCGAATGCGATGGCGTCTGGGTAACCACCAAAGCTACGAATAACATAAATCAGCACGCCGACGAGGGCGGCGTAAATGAGTTTGCCGCGATTTGACGTTGCAGCTGAAACCGGGTCAGTGGCGATGAAAAATGCCGCTAACATGGTCCCGCCACTAAACAAGTGAATGTTTAATCCGGGCAGGGCATCTGGCGCGGCAAGACTACCGATAATGGCGGCGACGGCTAAGGCACCAAGTAGTGCTGCAGGAATATGCCATTGAATGATCCGCTGCTGGAGTAACATCAAGCCACCAAATAAGTAGGCGACGTTGACCCACAGCCAGCCATGTCCGGCAAAGGCACCAAAAATTGGTTTGCTTAAGCTTTCGCTCAGCGTCAACCCTTGGGCGAGATCCGTTTTAATTTGATCGAGCGGTGTTGCCATAACCACGGCGTCAAATAATTGACCGGTTGCGACGGCACGCACTTGATCAACGCTGTAACCAGCGCTGGTGTATTGCACTAAGATTAAGCGCAATGAGTCCCACCAACCGATGCTTTCACCACTGAGGGTTACGGGTGGTAACCAGCTGGTCATTTGCACTGGAAAGGAAATCAGCAAGAGCACGTAAGCGGCCATGGCTGGATTAAAAATGTTGTGACCAATGCCGCCAAACAGGTGCTTGACCACGACGATGGCGAAGATTGTCCCGATGACAATCACCCACCACGGTGCCAGCGGCGGAATACTCACTGCAAGTAAGGCGGCTGTGACTAAGGCCGAGTAGTCTTGCAGACCACGTAATGGCGAGCGTTCGCGAGCGATCAAGCAAAGCGATTCAGCGCAAACCGCCGTGACGCCGGCAATTAGTAGCTGCCAAACAATGCCCCAACCAAAGAAGTAAAATTGGGCGAGCACACCAGGAACCATGGCGAGCAAGACTAACTGCATGAGCCTTGAGGTGCTGCGCTTTTGGTGGTTATGCGGTGAAGACGCTATAAAGAAACTCATGATGATTTACCGTCCTCTTGTTTTTCTTTTTGTGCCGCCGCTTCGCGTTCAGCTTTGCGGGCTTTAGCACGAGCAACGGCAGCAGCGACTTGGGCTTTTTTGTCGTCTGCTGGCGCATCGGTTGATTCGCTAGCAGGTTCAGCAGCTTGCTGCGCAGCCTTTTTGGCTTTCACTCGCGCTAAAGCAGCTTTGACCGGATCTTCTTCACCGCTATCGGCGCGCGCCGCTTGAGCAGCTTTACGGGCTTCGGCAGCCTTGCGATGTTTCTCTAAGCGCTCTTCTTTTTCACGCTCAAGGCGCGCCTGACGTGCTTCAAAACGCTGACGAGCGATTTCTGACTTTTGCTGTTCAATCAGCTGCTCACGAATTTCTGCTTTGGCTTGGCGATAGTACTGCACCAAGGGAATTTCGCTTGGGCAAACATAAGCACAGGCGCCACACTCAATACAGTCGGCTAAGTGATGTTGTTTAAGGCCGTCATAATCTTTAGCTTTTGCTAACCATTGCAGCTGTTGTGGCAGCAATGAGGCCGGGCAAACTTGTTCACAAGCGCCACAGCGGATACATGCCATTTCGTGCTCAGGTGGCGCTAGTTCTTTGGCGCTCGGTGCTAAGATGCAGTTGGTGGTTTTAATTACCGGCACCTGCAATGACGCGATCGTATAACCCATCATCGGACCGCCAATGATCACGCGTTGTTTCTTGGCTGGTTGAAAGCCACTGACACTGAGGACGTGATCGATGGGTGTGCCGAGCGGTATCCAGGCGGTACCTGGCTTACTTAGTGCTTGGCCGGTAATTGTTACGACTCGCTCAATCAGCGGCTCGCCATGATCAATGGCGCGCGCGACAGCGAAAGCAGTTCCCACGTTCTGAACGAGAATACCAATATCGGCTGGTAGCTGATCTGCGGGCACTTGTAGGCCAGTCAAAACCTGAATCAGCTGCTTTTCACCACCCGAAGGATAGCGGGTCGGAACCACGCGTAAGATCATTGTGTTGGTAACATTGGCGTCAGCTGCCAGTACCGTTTCGAATGCGGCAATTGCTTCTGGCTTGTTATCTTCGACGGCAATGACGACTTGCTTCGCAGCGGTAATGGTTTGCAATAATTGACTACCGCGAACAATCTCTGCGGCGTGTTCTCGCATGAGTCGATCGTCAGCGACAATGTACGGCTCACATTCAACACCGTTGATAATCAGCAGGTCGATGCCTTGGGCACCGGCAACTTTACGGGCGGTTGGAAAACCTGCGCCGCCGAGGCCTGCAATGCCCATGAGCTGAAGGTGCATTAAAATCTCACGGTGTGACAGGCGACTGAGATCATCAATCGGTTGCCGCTCAATCCATTGTTCTGCGCCATCCGGTTGCAGATAAGCAGTGGGGCCACTGAACCCCGACGGGTGGTTCAGCGGGTGGTCTTGAATTGCAACAATTGTCCCCGACGTCGAGGCATGAACTGGCAGGCCGTTATCGACGCCCGGCTGAGTTAATGCCTGGCCTTTGAGTACGTGGTCACCAACTTGCACACAAAGCTCGCCCGCAGGACCAGAATGTTGGCGCAATGGAATATACAGCATGGGCGCAAGCGGCAGTCGCTGAATCGGCGTTTGATTAGCAAGCGCTTTTTGTTCCGGCGGATGGATGCCCCCAGGAAAGTGATGTAATGGACTTGTGGCGGTAATTTCAATCACTGCGTCTGAACCTGCTTGTCTTCAGAATTTGAATGCTCACTGCTTGCGGTAATGTCTTGGATTGGGATCTGGTCGAGATTCCATTTCCAGCGTTCTGGTTTCACGGCTACGGCGACCATATCAATACAATCAACCGGACACGGCTCGACACAAAGGTCACAGCCGGTACATTCGTCGGCAATGACTGTATGCATCTGGCGGGCGGCGCCCAAAATGGCATCGACCGGGCACGCTTGAATACACTTAGTACAACCAATACATTCGTCTTCGCGAATTACAGCGACTTTTTTGACGTCTTCCTCGCCATGGGCAGCGTCCAATGGTTTGGCTTCACGACCGAGTAAATCGGCAAGCTTGTCAATGGTCGCTTGGCCACCAGGAGGGCACTTGTTAATTTCGTCGCCGTTAGCAATTGCTTCGGCGTAGGGGCGACAGCCGGGGTAGCCACATTGTCCACACTGAGTTTGCGGCAACAAGTTATCAATTTGCTCGACAATCGGGTCGCTCTCCACCCGAAAGCGGATGGCGGCAAAGCCTAAAATGAGACCAGCAACAAGAGCCAGTACCGCAAGTGCAAGAATGCCTAACAACCAACTCATGATGCGCTCACCAAGCCAGCAAAGCCCATAAATGCTAACGACATCAAGCCTGCAGTGATCATCCCAATGGCGGCACCTTTAAATGGCGAAGGGACGTCGGCTGCGGCAACGCGTTCGCGCAGCGCTGCAAAGAGAACTAAAACGAGTGAAAAACCAACTGCGGCACCAAAGCCGTAGACGATAGATTGGATAAAGTTATGTTGTTCATTCACGTTCAATAGCGCAACACCGAGCACAGCGCAGTTGGTGGTAATGAGCGGCAAGAAAATTCCCAAAAGGCGATAAAGGGTCGGACTAGTTTTATGTACGACCATTTCGGTGAATTGCACAACGACGGCAATGACCAAAATAAAACTTAAGGTTCGCAGCGACATTAAGTCGAGCGGCGCCAGTATATATTGGTTAACTAAATAACTACTCACAGACGCAAGCGTCAACACAAAGGTGGTCGCAAGTGACATGCCGATGGCCGTCTCTAATCTGTTTGAGACGCCCATGAACGGGCATAAACCAAGAAATTGCACGAGTACAAAGTTATTCACCAGTACGGTAGCAACTAATAGCAAGATGATTTCGGTCATTCGTCCTATCCGGATTTGCGAACATTAAGTCGAGATGGCTGCGACCTGCTATTATCAGGGTTTAAGCGTTGAGAAACAACTTACAGAATGTAGGTTTTTTATGCACTTGAGCGTTTAAATGACAACAGCCGCATGGATTTTTATGCAGCATTGCGGAAATTCAAGTAACATAGCGCGTTTGCGGTTGTCTGTAGAACCGTCAATTAGGCCATAGGAATTCGAGTTTGACATCAATCTTTCAGCGGCTTCGTACGCTCGATGAACGCACCTTCGACTGGCTTTATCAAGCCACCAGTGGGTTGCGTAAAAGCCGTTTGGCATTTTGGTTATCGCGCAGTGGTGATGGCCCGTATTATGCGTTGTTTGCGTTATTTTCAGCAATTGCTGCTATTGAAGGCAGCATGCTGTTTATCCAACGCGCATTATTGGCTTTCGCTATCGAAATCCCTTTATTTATTGGTTTAAAAAACATCTTACGGCGAGACCGACCGTGGCTACGGCTTAAATTCAAACCAGTGATAAAGCCTGCGGATCGCTTTTCGTTTCCGTCAGGCCACGCCACGGCAGCATTTTTGTTTGCTGCTTTGGTAATTGCTAGCTTTCCGGTGTGGGCGCCATTGTTTTATGGTTGGGCTACATTAGTCGCGATATCGCGCGTTGCCTTGGGTGTGCATTACCCAAGTGATGTGATTGCTGGCGCTATTCTTGGCACGTCAATCGCTGCGCTCGTGGTTGCGATTCTGCAGTAGTCGTTACTGTTTGTTTTAGAGCAGTTTTTCAGCCAAGCCAAAACCGAATCGCAAAACCGCATCACAACATCACATCGCAACGTCAGCACCAAACTATAACTCAGCAACTATAAACACGAAAAAAAGGCACAAAAAAAGCGCCTGAGGCGCTTGTGCTATTGTCGAAAAGTGGCTCCCCAGGTTGGATTCGAACCAACGACACATGGATTAACAGTCCACCGCTCTAACCGACTGAGCTACTGGGGAATCGACAATGATATGTAATCTAACTGGCGTTGAATGATTGGCTCCCCAGGTTGGATTCGAACCAACGACACATGGATTAACAGTCCACCGCTCTAACCAACTGAGCTACTGGGGAATCGTTCAACGGGGCGGAATGTTAATTGTCTCTTGCCTTGAAGTCAACATGTTCAGCCGACAAATTTGCCTAATTTTGTTTAACTGCATGGATTTTGAGCGTCTTGTCTTAGAAGTGTTCAATTCTGTCTATTTTGGCAAACTTTTGTCCGTTAATGCGGAAATTGAACGTTCACACTTGGTTAACATTTTATCCACACCAAGGAAGAGGTCACGTGTTCCGTGGCTTAGCCGATCTTATCCACTATTTCTGTGGATAAACCTGTGGGAAAGTATGTGAGTGAGCAACTAGGATGGGGGTTATAGCGGATTTTAGGTGCTGGCTAAAAAGTGGCATGAATTTTATAATCTTTTAAAATCAGTGAGTTACAAAAACCTTCCTACGAAGTCGGTATTTTGCACAGGTTTCGCCTGATTTTTCGGCGCTAATGTAAATTGCTTGTGTATTATTTTTAAAAAACCACTTAATTTTAGCCACATAACTTATTGTGAATTTAGTAGCTTAGACCGGAGTAACCACTCACATCGATGAAAAACTATACTATTTGCTAAATATGACAGCTTGACTTTGGTTGAAATATTCCATTCGCTTTCGAGTGAAAAAATCAGGCTAAAAGGTATAGTTTTAACTGGTTGGACGCATGACACGGATGTCGGCGTTAGATGGATGGGTTTTGCAAACAAAAAAGCCCCGCAAATTCGTTTTGCGAGGCTTTTAGGATTAGTTAAGGGGTAAGCTCAACTAAGAGCTTAAACTAGGCATATTTCGCGGCAAATTCAGCGATACGGCGAACCGCTTCATCGAGCGTATCGCGACTGGCTGCGAACGATAGACGGAAATGACCTGGTGCACCAAATGCTGAACCCGGAACGAGCGCCACATTGGCTTCACTCAGTAAACGCTCACAGAGTTCGACGTCGGTGTCGACCCCAACCGCTTGCATTAACCCTTCGATATTTGGAAACGCGTAGAAGGTACCGTCGCCTGGGCGAACTTTCAGGCCAGGGATTTTACTTAAACCTGCAATTAAACGGTCATGACGAATACGGAATTCGCTGACCATCTCGCCGATAAAGCTTTGATCACCGGTTAATGCGGCAAGAGCTGCGTACTGGGAAATAGACGCAGGGTTCGAGGTGCTTTGTGATTGCACTTTTTTCATTGCCGCAATTAGTGGCTTCGGACCGGCTGCATAACCAATGCGCCAACCTGTCATGGCGTAGGCTTTAGAAACACCAGAAAGAACAACTGTGCGATCTTTTAAGTCAGGTGCGACCATCGGTAAATTGACGAATGGCTCTTCGGTCCAAAGAATATGTTCATACATGTCGTCAGTGGCAATCAGCACCCGTGGATGCTTGCGCAGTACTTCCGCTAATGCTTTCAGCTCATCAGCTGAATAGGCCATACCGGTCGGGTTCGACGGACTATTTAAGAACAACAGCTTAGTTTTTGGTGTGATCGCTTGTTCAAGCTGCGCCGCAGTGATTTTGTAAGCTTGGTCGATACCAGCTTCGATGACGACTGGGATTGCGCCAACTAATAACGTCATATCCGGGTACGAAACCCAATACGGCGCAGGAATAATGACTTCGTCGCCTTCGTCGAGCCAGGCTGTGAGCAGGTTAAAAATACTGTGTTTGCCACCGGCGGAAACAAGTACTTCACTTGGCTCATAGCTGAGCTGATTGTCGCGCGCGAATTTGGCACAAATGGCCTTTTTTAGTTCAGGAATCCCATCTACTGCAGTGTAGCGGGTGTGGCCGGCATCAATGGCTTGCTTTGCCGCCTCACGAATAAACTCAGGTGTTGTGAAATCGGGCTCGCCAACCCCTAAACCGATAACGTCAGCGCCAGCGGCTTTTAACTCGGCTGCTTTTTGACTCACAGCAAGTGTAGGCGACGGTTTAATGGCATTGA
>JAMCRH010000183.1 GCA_023380515.1 Gammaproteobacteria bacterium
GCGTAAGAAAATTCAAGAGTTGGGTGCGACCCGTCTGGTGGTTCACCGTACCCCGCGGCATATCTATGCTCAATTGATCGCAGCTAGTGGTTCTGAAGTATTAGCGACAGCTTCTACTGTAGAAGGCGCGATTAAAGAGCAGTTAAAGAGCACGGGTAACGTGGAAGCCGCAAAATTCGTCGGTAAGTTGATTGCTGAGCGTGGTAAAGAGAAAGGCGTTGAGTCTGTATCTTTCGATCGCAGTGGCTTCAAATACCATGGTCGTGTTGCTGCACTGGCAGATGCTGCCCGTGAAGCAGGACTGCAGTTCTAGGAGACGAAAATGGCAAATCATGAAGCTCAAAACGGTGAAATGATGGAAAAGCTCATCACAGTTAACCGCGTCTCTAAAGTTGTTAAAGGTGGTCGTATCTTTAGCTTTACTGCGCTGACTGTGGTAGGTGATGGCCAGGGTAAAGTTGGTTTCGGTTACGGCAAAGCACGTGAAGTGCCTGCTGCTATCCAGAAAGCGATGGAAAAAGCACGCCGTAACATGGTGACTGTAGAGTTAACCAACGGTACGTTGCAACACCCGGTTAAAGGTCGTCACTCTGGCTCGAACGTATTTATGCAACCAGCCTCTGAAGGTACCGGTATTATCGCCGGAGGTGCAATGCGCGCCGTCCTCGAAGTTGCTGGCGTTCATAACGTTCTGTCAAAAGCTTACGGTTCAACCAACCCAATTAACGTTGTTCGTGCAACGATCAAAGCTCTAGAGGCAATGAACTCTCCAGAGCAGATCGCTGCGAAACGCGGACTTTCTGTTAAAGAAATCGTGGGGTAGTGAACAATGGCGAACAAGACTATTAAAGTAACTCAAACTAAAAGCTCAATTGGCCGCTTACCAAAGCATAAGGCTACATTAGTTGGTTTGGGTCTGCGCCGCATTAATCACACAGTTGAATTAGAAGATACTCCTTCTGTTCGCGGTATGATTAACAAGGTTAACTACATGGTTAAGGTAGAGGAGTAAGACATGTTTTTGAATTCTCTCTCTCCTGCACCTGGTGCGAAGACTGCTAAGAAGCGCTTAGGTCGCGGTATTGGTTCAGGACTTGGCAAGACAGGTGGTCGTGGTCACAAAGGTCAGAAATCTCGTTCAGGCGGAAGCGTGAAACCAGGTTTCGAAGGCGGTCAAATGCCTTTACAACGCCGTTTGCCTAAATTCGGTTTTACTTCACGTAAAGCGATGCAAACAGCTGAAGTTACCCTGAGTGAACTAGCTAAAGTAGCTGGTGAGACTGCGACTTTAGACACGCTGAAAGAAGCAGGTCTGGTGAAGAAGAACATTTTGTTCGTTAAAGTCATCAAGTCTGGTGAAATCAACCGTGCTATTACTGTACAGGGCATTAAAGTCACTAAAGGTGCGCTCGAGTTAATCGAAGCGGCCGGCGGCAAAGTCGAAGGATAATTGACTCATGGCTAGACCAGGATTGGAAAAAACCAGCGCAAAAGGTGGTTTGTCAGAACTGAAGACTCGTCTTCTGTTTGTGCTTGGTGCGATTATTGTTTTTCGTGCCGCTTCTTTTGTGCCGATTCCTGGGATAGATGCAGCCGTATTAGCTGATTTATTTGCACAGCAACAGGGTACTATCGTTGCCATGTTTAACATGTTCAGCGGTGGTGCTCTGGAGCGTGCTTCGATCCTTGCGTTAGGCATTATGCCTTATATTACAGCTTCGATTATTATGCAGCTGATGGCAGTGGTTCATCCAAAGCTAGCAGAGCTTAAGAAAGAAGGTGAAGCAGGGCGTCGTAAGATCAGTCAATACACGCGTTGGGGTACTCTAGTGCTGGCAACCATGCAATCCATTGGGATTGCAACTGGGTTGCCGAACTTGATTCCAGGTTTGGTTATCAACCCTGGTTTCCCGTTCTATTTCACCGCGGTAGTCAGTTTGGTCACCGGAACCATGTTCTTAATGTGGTTAGGTGAACAGATTACCGAACGTGGCATAGGCAATGGTATTTCAATTATCATCTTCGCCGGGATTGTTGCAGGCTTGCCTTCAGCAGTCGGTCAAACAGCAGAACAAGCACGTCAGGGCGACCTGCACTTGTTGTTACTGTTGTTAATCGGTGTAATCGTTTTGGCGGTTACTTATTTTGTTGTATTTGTAGAGCGCGGACAGCGTCGGATTGTGGTAAACTACGCCAAGCGTCAGCAAGGTCGTAAAGTTTTTGCCGCTCAGAGTTCACATTTGCCATTGAAAGTTAACATGGCGGGTGTAATTCCACCGATTTTCGCGTCGAGCATCATCTTGTTCCCAGCAACCATGGCTTCATGGTTTGGTCAAGGTGAAGGCGGCGTTGCGCAAGTGTTACAGAACATTTCTTTAACTCTGTCTCCTGGACAGCCGTTATATGTCATGCTGTACGCTGCAACGATTATCTTCTTCTGTTTCTTCTATACCGCGTTGGTATTTAACCCTCGCGATACAGCAGACAACTTGAAGAAGTCAGGTGCG
>JAMCRH010000184.1 GCA_023380515.1 Gammaproteobacteria bacterium
CGTTGTTGCACGCCGTGGTGGTGTGGTTGACTACGTCGACGCAGGTCGTATCGTGGTTAAGGTTAACGAAGAAGAGATGATCCCAGGTGAAGCGGGCATCGACATCTACAACCTGACCAAGTACACACGTTCGAACCAAAATACTTGTATTAACCAAAAACCATGTGTGAAGTCTGGCGAGCCAGTCATGCGTGGTGACGTGTTAGCTGACGGTCCTTCAACCGACCTCGGTGAATTGGCTCTTGGCCAAAACATGCGCGTGGCGTTCATGCCATGGAACGGTTACAACTTCGAAGACTCGATCCTCGTTTCTGAGCGTGTCGTGCAAGAAGATCGTTTAACCACCATTCACATTCAAGAATTGAACTGTGTGGCGCGTGACACGAAATTAGGTCCAGAAGAAATTACGGCAGATATCCCGAACGTTGGTGAATCAGCACTGAGCAAGCTTGACGAGTCAGGCGTTGTCTACATTGGTGCAGAAGTTAACGGCGGCGATATCCTTGTTGGTAAAGTGACGCCGAAGGGCGAAACTCAGCTAACGCCAGAAGAAAAACTTCTCCGTGCTATCTTCGGTGAAAAAGCGTCTGACGTGAAAGACAGCTCGTTGCGCGTACCAAATGGCGTCAACGGTACTGTTATTGACGTCCAAGTCTTTACTCGCGATGGCGTAGAAAAAGACAAGCGTGCGCTTGATATCGAAGCAATGCAATTGGCGCAGGTGAAGAAAGATTTAACTGACGAGTTCAAGATCCTCGAAGAAGGCTTGTACGCTCGCGTTCGCAGCTTACTGTTGGCAAATGGTTTCGATGAGTCGAAATTGGCCTCAATGGATCGTAGCAAGTGGTTAACTCAGTCTTTGAAAGACGAGTCAGCTCAGCAAGACCTTGAGCAAATTGCCCAGCAGTATGAAGACTTACGCGGTGACTACGACAAGCGTTACGACGAGAAACGTCGCAAGATCACCCAAGGTGATGATCTGCAACCTGGCGTTCTAAAAATCGTTAAAGTTTACTTAGCGGTGAAACGTCGCATCCAGCCTGGTGACAAGATGGCTGGTCGTCACGGTAACAAAGGTGTTATTTCAACGATCGTTCCAGTTGAAGACATGCCTTATGACGAAAACGGTGAAGCAGTCGATATCGTACTGAACCCGTTGGGTGTTCCGTCGCGGATGAACGTGGGTCAGATTCTTGAAACTCACTTAGGTGCAGCTGCACGTGGTATCGGTAAGAAAATCGAAGCCATGTTAGCCGCCCAGCAGAAAGTCGCGGAAATGCGTGAGTTCCTGCAGAACGTTTATAACATCGGTAAAGGTCGTCAAGACGTTGACTTGAATACCTTCAGTGACGAAGAAGTATTGCGTTTAGCAGAAAACCTGAAGAAAGGTTTGCCAGTTGCTTCACCAGTATTCGACGGTGCTGTAGAAACCGAAATTAAAGAACTATTACGCCTTGCAGACTTACCAGACTCAGGTCAGGTGAAGTTGTTCGACGGCCGTACCGGTGACACGTTTGAGCGTCCTGTAACTGTTGGTTACATGTACATGCTGAAGCTGAACCACTTGGTCGACGATAAGATGCACGCGCGTTCAACTGGCTCGTATAGCTTGGTTACTCAGCAGCCGCTGGGTGGTAAAGCGCCATTCGGTGGTCAGCGCTTCGGTGAGATGGAAGTGTGGGCCCTCGAAGCATACGGTGCCGCGTATACGTTGCAGGAAATGCTTACTGTGAAATCTGATGACGTGAACGGTCGGACGAAGATGTACAAAAACATCGTCGACGGCAACCACGACATGGATCCGGGCATGCCTGAATCGTTTAACGTATTGCTGAAAGAAATCCGCTCGTTGGGTATCAACATCGAGTTGGAAGACGAATAAGCAGCCGTAAGGTATTGAGTCAGCGCCGCCGGGGCGTAGCCCCGGCTTGTTTAACTCCGACAGGAGATGAAACGTGAAAGATTTATTAAAGTTTCTGAAGCCACTAAAAGACAGCGAAGAGTTCGATCGGATTCGTATCTCTTTGGCCTCACCGGACCAAATCCGGAGCTGGTCATATGGTGAAGTGAAGAAGCCAGAAACCATTAACTATCGTACTTTTAAACCAGAGCGTGACGGCTTGTTCTGTGCACGTATCTTTGGCCCGGTGAAAGACTACGAGTGTTTGTGTGGTAAATACAAGCGTTTGAAGCACCGTGGTGTAATCTGTGAAAAGTGTGGTGTTGAAGTTACTTTGACCAAAGTACGTCGTGAGCGTATGGGTCACATTGAACTAGCCAGCCCAGTTGCCCACATTTGGTTTTTGAAGTCATTGCCAAGCCGGATCGGCTTGATGCTCGACATGACCTTGCGTGATATCGAACGTATTCTTTACTTCGAATCATACGTGGTTATCGACGCAGGTATGACGTCGCTTGAGCTAGGTTCACTGTTGGGTGAAGAAGAATACCTCGACGCACTCGAAGAGTATGGTGATGAATTCACGGCGTTAATGGGTGCTGAGGCGATCTTACACCTATTGAAAGGTGTTGATCTGGAAGCTCAGATCAAGATGCTACGTGAAGAGTTACCAGAAACGAACTCTGAAACTAAGCGTAAGAAAATTACCAAGCGTTTGAAGTTGCTTGAGTCATTCCACCAGTCTGGTAACAAGCCAGAGTGGATGATTCTGAACGTGTTGCCAGTGTTACCACCAGACTTACGTCCGTTGGTGCCACTTGACGGCGGCCGTTTTGCAACGTCTGACTTGAACGACTTGTATCGTCGCGTAATTAACCGGAACAACCGTTTGAAGCGTCTTTTAGACCTCGCGGCACCGGACATTATCGTGCGCAACGAAAAGCGGATGCTGCAAGAAGCAGTTGACGCGTTATTAGACAACGGTCGTCGTGGCCGTGCGATTACTGGCTCGAACAAGCGTCCTTTGAAATCATTAGCTGACATGATCAAAGGTAAGCAAGGTCGTTTCCGTCAAAACCTCTTGGGTAAGCGGGTCGACTACTCAGGCCGTTCAGTAATCACCGTTGGTCCAAAACTGCGTTTGCATCAGTGTGGTTTGCCGAAGAAAATGGCACTTGAGCTATTCAAGCCGTTTATCTATGGCAAATTAGAAGCGCGTGGTTTAGCAACAACGATCAAAGCTGCGAAGAAAATGGTTGAGCGTGAATTGCCGGAAGTTTGGGATATCCTCGACGAGGTAATCCGTGAGCATCCAGTGCTGCTAAACCGTGCACCAACGTTGCACCGTTTGGGTATTCAGGCGTTCGAACCAGTTCTTATCGAAGGTAAAGCGATTCAACTGCACCCACTCGTGTGTGCGGCCTATAACGCTGACTTCGACGGTGACCAAATGGCAGTTCACGTTCCATTGACGCTTGAAGCGCAAATGGAAGCACGTGCACTCATGATGTCAACCAACAACGTGTTATCACCAGCATCTGGTGAGCCTATCATCGTACCTTCACAAGACGTTGTCTTGGGTGTGTACTACATGACGCGTGAGAAAGTAAACGGTCGTGGCGAAGGCATGTTGTTGAAGAGCCCGAAAGAAGCAGAGAAAGCTTACCGTACTGGTATGGCAGAACTGCATGCACGGGTTAAAGTTCGGATTAAAGAAGTACTGTTTACCGAAGAAGGTGAGCGTACTGAAGAAGTGAAAGTTGTCGACACGACCGTTGGCCGCGCGATCTTCTCTTTGATTTTGCCAGAAGGCATTCCGTACGAAGCGATTAACCAAAACATGGGTAAGAAGCAGATCTCTCGCTTATTGAACCGCGCGTATCGCGACTGTGGTTTGAAAGCGACCGTTATCTTTGCTGACCAACTTATGTATACCGGTTTCCACTACGCCATGGTGTCGGGTTCTTCTGTCGGTATTAACGACATGGAAATCCCAACAGCGAAAGCTGACATCATCGAAGATGCTGAAAAGCAGGTAGCGGAAATTCAGGAACAGTTCGAGCAAGGTTTGGTAACTGCGGGTGAGAAATACAACAAAGTTATCGACATTTGGTCAACTGCGAACGAAAAAGTATCAAAAGCGATGATGGAAAACCTCTCGAAAGAGACGGTTATCAACGCGAAAGGTGAAGAAGAAGAGCAGCAATCATTTAACTCGGTTTACATGATGGCCGACTCTGGTGCACGGGGTTCACCCGCACAGATTCGTCAGCTTGCCGGTATGCGTGGCTTGATGGCAAAACCAGACGGTTCCATCATCGAAACACCGATTGTTGCAAACTTCCGTGAA
The DNA here is from genome assembly GCA_023380515.1 of Gammaproteobacteria bacterium. The sequence goes on from JAMCRH010000184.1 coordinate 4,251, forward strand.
GGTCTGAACGTACTTCAGTACTTCATCTCAACTCACGGTGCGCGTAAAGGTTTGGCCGATACCGCATTGAAGACAGCGAACTCAGGTTACCTGACTCGTCGTCTCGTTGACGTTGCGCAAGACTTGGTTATCACTGAGTCTGATTGTGGCACTCTCGAGGGCTTGACGATCAAACCATTGATCGAAGGCGGTGACGTTGTAGAACCATTGCGTGAGCGTGTACTTGGTCGTGTGGTGTGTGACGATGTGATGGTTCCAGGTACTGATGAAGTCCTGTTACCACGTAACACGCTCCTTGACGAGAAAGCATGTGACTTGCTTGAACAGAACTCAGTGGACGAAGTTAAAGTTCGCTCGGTTATTACCTGTGACAGCATTCACGGTGTTTGTTCGCACTGTTATGGTCGCGACCTCGCACGTGGCCACATGGTCAACGATGGTGAAGCAGTTGGTGTTATCGCGGCACAGTCAATCGGTGAGCCGGGTACACAGTTAACCATGCGTACGTTCCACATCGGTGGTGCGGCGTCACGGGACTCTGCAGCAAACGCAGTGCAAGTGAAGAACGCAGGTCGCATCAAGCTACATAACGCGAAGTCTGTAGAAAACAGTGATAATCACTTAGTGATTACCTCACGTTCAGCAGAACTAACGCTGATCGACCAGTTCGGTGCCGAGCGCGAGCGTTATAAAGTTCCTTACGGTGCGATTCTGAAGAAGCGTGATGGTGATGAGATTGCCGCTGGCGAAATCGTTGCAAACTGGGATCCGCACACGCATCCAATCATTACCGAAGTAGCGGGTCACATTAAGTTCGTTGACATGATCGACGGCGTGACCATTACCACGCAAACCGACGAATTAACTGGCTTAAGCAGCACAGTTATTCTCGAGACTGGTCAGCGTACGACAGCTGGTAAAGACATGCGTCCGATGGTGAAACTCGTTGATGCCAAAGGCAAAGACGTGATGATCCCTGGTACCGACATGCCAGCTCAGTACTTCTTACCAGGTAACGCGATTGTTAGCTTGAACGATGGTTCGAAAGTAAATATCGGTGACACCTTGGCGCGTATCCCGCAAGAAGGTTCAAAAACACGCGATATTACCGGTGGTCTTCCACGGGTTGCGGACTTGTTCGAAGCGCGGAAACCAAAAGAGCCAGCAATTCTTGCTGAAATCAGTGGTACCGTGTCGTTTGGTAAAGAAACCAAAGGCAAGCGTCGCTTGATGATTACCCCGTTAGACGGTGGCGACCATTACGAAGAGATGATTCCGAAGTGGCGTCAATTGAACGTGTTTGAAGGTGAGCAAGTGGCACGCGGTGAAGTTATCGCCGACGGTCCAGAAGCACCACAAGACATCCTGCGTTTACGTGGTGTGTCAGCGGTTGCCAACTACATCGTCAACGAAGTTCAAGAAGTTTACCGCTTACAAGGTGTTAAGATTAACGATAAGCACATCGAAGTTATCGTTCGTCAGATGCTGCGTAAAGTTATCATTAGCCACGCTGGTGATTCTGAGTTGCTTGAAGGTGAGCAGGCAGAATTCTCGAAAGTGGTTGAAGTTAACCGTGAACTGGAAGCGAATGGCAAAATGCCAGTGCGTTTCGAGCGTCAGTTACTTGGTATTACCAAAGCGTCATTGTCAACGGAGTCGTTTATTTCTGCGGCCTCGTTCCAAGAAACAACGCGGGTACTTACCGAAGCTGCGGTTCAGGGCAAAGAAGATCCATTACGTGGCTTGAAAGAGAACGTTATTGTGGGTCGCTTAATCCCTGCGGGTACCGGTTTCGCGTATCACCAAGAGCGGATTCGTCGTCGCAAAGCAGCCATGGCTCCGACCATTACTGCCGCAGATGCTGAAGCTGCACTGAGCGAAGCGCTTAATGAAGGTAACGATGACGTGGAGTCATCTGACGCTGAATAAGAACACCATTCAGTAATCCAAAACCCTCAATCGTTGGCGACGCCAATATTGAGGGTTTTTTTATATACATCAGTAACATCCGAATAAGTTAATTGGTTTTTGACAACAATTAGCGACAACCGACCTGAATAGCACTCCGCTATCTGGCTTGTCTTACTTGACGGCTCAAAGAATAACCTATAAAATTCCGCCTCCCCATTTCCGGGGATTCAACCTTTTTTATGGTTCATTTTAAGCGACTGATACCATAAAAAGAGGCCCGCGCTTGGATGGTGGTAGCCAACCGAGCGCTTTGGCTTGTTGTAAAATGAATATTTTGGAGAAACCATGGCAACAGTTAACCAATTAGTGCGCAAAGGTCGCCAGAAGCCGGTTGAGAAAAGCAACGTTCCGGCTCTGCAAGCTTGCCCACAGAAACGTGGCGTATGTACTCGCGTATATACAACCACTCCTAAGAAACCAAACTCAGCTCTGCGTAAAGTTTGTCGTGTACGCTTAACTAACGGTTACGAAGTAACTTCGTACATCGGTGGTGAAGGTCACAACTTACAAGAGCACAGCGTAATCCTTATCCGTGGTGGTCGTGTTAAAGACTTACCAGGTGTACGTTATCACACCGTTCGCGGCGCACTTGACTGTGCTGGCGTAAACGGTCGTAAGCAAGGCCGTTCTAAGTACGGCGTTAAGCGGCCTAAGTCCTAACGGTTCTCCGTTGCGAAGTAAGGCCAAACTAAATTTATTGAAGTTTTGGGTAACCCCTGAAGATATCGGAGAATTCCAATGCCTAGAAGACGCGTCGTCGGCCAACGTAAAATCCTGCCGGATCCTAAGTTCGGATCAGAGTTGTTGGCAAAATTCATCAACGTTGTCATGGTTGATGGTAAAAAATCAGTCGCAGAAAAAATCGTATACGGTGCATTAGACATCGTTGCGCAAAAAGCTGGTAAAAATCACTTAGAAGTGTTTGAAGATGCTCTGGACAACATCCGTCCAGCGGTTGAGGTTAAGTCTCG
>JAMCRH010000185.1 GCA_023380515.1 Gammaproteobacteria bacterium
ACGAAATTTAAACACATTATTCATTCTTTCTTTATTGCAAGGAGTATCCGCGATGGCGAACCATGAAGTGGAACGCGAAAGCATGGAGTTTGATGTCCTGATTGTGGGCGCTGGCCCTGCTGGGCTGAGTACTGCATGTAAACTAGCTCAACTCAATCAAGAGCAAGGTGGCGAGTTACAAATCTGCGTCATCGAGAAAGGCTCTGAAGTCGGTGCTCATATTCTGTCGGGTGCTGTGTTTGAGCCGCGCGCCCTCGCTGAATTATTCCCTGACTGGAAAGAGCGTGGCGCGCCACTTAACACAGCGGTGAAGCGCGACGATATCTTCATGTTCAAGAATGCAGAAAGCGCCAGTAAACTGCCAAACTTTATGGTGCCAAAAACCTTCCACAATGACGGCAACTACATCGTCAGTATGGGAAATGTCTGTCGCTGGCTGGCAAGCCAAGCCGAAGAACTTGGCGTCGAAATCTTTCCAGGCTTTGCTGCCGCAGAAGTGATATACGATGAAAACAATGCCGTGGCCGGTGTGATTACAGGCGACATGGGTGTGGGCATCGACGGCGAACCAAAAGACGGATACATGCCAGGCATGGAGCTCCGTGCTAAGTATACGATTTTCGCTGAAGGTTGCCGCGGGCATCTCGGCAAAGAACTGATCGCGCATTATCAACTCGATCAAGATAGTTCGCCGCAGCATTATGCCATTGGCTTTAAAGAAATCTGGGACGTTCCAGCTGAACAACACGAAGAAGGCCTTGTCGTGCACAGTGCCGGTTGGCCATTAAAAGAGCATGCGACTGGTGGCGGTTATCTCTATCACGCGGAAGGCGGCCAAGTCTTTGTTGGCCTGATTGTCGACCTTAACTATAGCAACCCACATTTAAACCCGTTTGCAGAGTTTCAACGCTTTAAACAGCACCCGCAAATTCGTAAGGTGCTAGAAAACGGTAAGCGTGTGAGTTACGGTGCCCGCGCCATTGCCAAAGGTGGCTTTTATTCCTTGCCGAAAATGACTATGCCGGGCGCTGTCTTAGTCGGTTGTGACGCCGGCACCTTGAACTTCGCCAAAATCAAAGGCAACCATACCGCCATGAAGAGCGGTTTATTGGCTGCTGAAACTGTGTTTGCTGCCTTGCAAGGTGAAAAGCACGGTGCCGATTTAATCGAATACACGGAGGCGTTTAAAAACTCGTGGTTATTTGACGAACTCTACCGTTCGCGTAATTTTGGCCCTGCGGTGCATAAATTTGGAATGTGGTTGGGTGGTGCGTATAACACGGTTGACCAGAACTACTTCGGCGGCAAACTGCCGTTTACGATTAAAGATACGCAACCTGATCATGCCAATATGCAGCTTGCCTCGGAAGCAGCAAAAATTGACTATCCGAAGCCAGACAATCAAATTTCATTTGATCGCAACTCGTCGGTTTATTTATCCAACACCAACCACGAAGAAGATCAGCCATGCCACCTACAACTCGCTGATCCATCCATTCCAATCAGCGTGAACTTGGCTAAATTCGACGAGCCCGCGCAGCGCTACTGCCCTGCTGGCGTTTATGAAGTCGTGACCAGTGATGACGGTGAAAAGCGCTTCCAAATTAATGCGCAAAACTGTATTCACTGCAAAACCTGTGACATTAAAGATCCAAGTCAGAATATTCGCTGGGTCACACCCGAAGGAACAGGCGGTCCAAACTACCCAAATATGTAAAGGGTTTTGAGGTCTGAAACCGGAAAAGGAGCTCATTGGTTCACCAATGAGCTTTTTTATGCGCACGGCATTATGGTGCTGTCCCGAGCTTAACCTTTACTTGCTGAGAGCATTAAAGCCGCCAGCGTTATCCCGCAGCTAAGTTGACCCGTTGCAATCAGTTGCGTCAATTCGGCCGGTTCGACTAATTCAACGCTTGTTACTTCTTGGAAGGCCTCGTCGTTGCTGTCGACACGTTCTGGTTGTACATGAGCCGGCAACACACAGCGAAAAACGTTCACATTGGTGGTAAGAATGGCTGTATTCGGTTTCACTTGGCCGAGCGCTTCTAATCTTTCTTCGGCAACTCGATAGCCTGTTTCTTCGAACAGTTCTCGAGCTGCCGCTGCAACGGCGGTTTCACCGGGGTCACCATAGCCGCGCGGCGCCTCTAACAGCGTTGCTTCATGCGCGCGCCGCGGTACCTTCACCAGCACCAGTCGATCACCAAAGAAGCAGAGAATTAAAGCACCGTTCACTGAGTTTTCTTCGTCGACAAAAAACCACTGCCCGCTATTTAGTACTCGGAACCAATTGTTTTGATACATCACTTTTGTTGTCACTGCTTAATTTCCAATCCAATGTAATGCCGAAGTTTTGGGTACAAACCAAACCAGTTTTTGCGTGTAAAACCATCATAGCCTTTGTCGACGAGTCGTGTCTCAGCGTAATTTATGGTTTCAGAATAAATAAACTGTGCCAGTTCCCCCGCCCCGAGGGCACTGACCAATTGAAATAATTTATAAGGAATCGCCAATACCATGAGCTCCCGCTGTAAACTTTTAATCGTTAACCCAGCGTCGAGAACCGACTGAGGTATCTCAGTGAGGTGCTTAATACGATCTTGTAAAAAGCCGTCTCCCGCTTCGACAAAAAGTGAGTGGTAAGCGGGGTCAATCACCTCAAGTCTAAATTCTTGCTCAGTATTTGGAGCGAAACGTTGGTTGTTATCAAAAAAGTCGTGGGCAAAATGGTACCAATCTGAGCGGCTACATGTACCAGAAGCACGTAGCATAAAAAGTTGCCGCTCGCCGTCATCTTTAAAGTAATGAGCAAATACTTCTGGGTCAGCTAAGCGGGTAAAAATAGATTGCTGCAAGCTATCTTGTGCGACTTCAATGGCTTTATAGTGTGGCTGCAATGCACGTAATGCTCGCTCGGTATCTCGCAAACGTTGACGAAATGCCTGAACTTGCACGAGGGTAAGTTCTTTCTTCTTTGGTGAGCCGTCAAGACTCGAAATAATATAATTCTCCGGTAGCGAGTCGAAATAATCATCTAGACTCATGTCTTTAGAAATATTAAAGCCATGCACAACAAGACGCCCGACGCCTTCTTCATTCAAATACTTTTGTACATTTCGTTTCGTCAAAATCGCCGCGATTTCATGATTATCCATGATCGTATTTGGCGATAGCACAACGCCCGACGCCATGGTTAAACCAAGTAGGAAGCGTTTCTGCAGTTCTGTTGCAGGCAAAGCACGCACTGAATCGCAATTGGACAAATAA
>JAMCRH010000186.1:0-1625 GCA_023380515.1 Gammaproteobacteria bacterium
TCAAACGCTGCACGTAAGCGATAACCGTAAGACGTCGTGGTCACGAAACCTTCACAGTTAATGTTACCTGCTGGCGATGGGTTGCCTAGACGCTGCTGGTCACGCACTGTTAAACACTTACCATAGACTGGGCTACGACCGAAACGCTGCTGGTCTAAACCTGGTAAGTTGTCGATGTGGTTCGCTGCAACTTCAGCAATCACTGTCATCCGGTCAGAAATCCAGAATTGCTCGAAGAAGTTAATGAAAGTCATTTGTGCTTGATAGACTTTCAACTCTTCGTAACCAGCTGCGTAGTTACCAACTGGGACGCCATTCGGACGTGCCGCACGAATGCGCTGCTCAAAAGTACTTGGTACGTTTGGCTGCAAACCTGCAGTTAAGATTTCTGTGGTGTTAATTTGGACGGCCTGATTTGGACGATAGCTCACTTCACCAGCCCATGACCAGTTACCTAACATGGTACTAAAGCTTGCGCCCCAAATTTGGTTGTCTTCTGGCCACTCAGCAAAATACATTGGACCATTGGTCGAGACAATGTTGTTGCTCGGTGCTGGGGTGTTCCAGTCATACGCAGAGATAATCGGCGCATGGTTGTGAACATTGATGTAATACAGACCAAATTCAGTGTCGAGGTTCAATGAATAGTGGCGTAAGCCAATACCCCATTGACCGCTGTTACTTGCTTTCACGTCCTCGGCACGCGCAACGTACAAGCCAGCTTCAACTGATTCACGATCGCTTAAGAAACGGCCTGGAGCGACTTCTGGGTTCAGAGTAACTTTGTTACAACCCGGTCCACCAAGAATATCAACCGTTGAGAAGAAAGTACCACAACCGTCAAGCTTGGTGTTGTCCCATTCGAAACCAACGAAGGTATCAAGCGTGGTGTTGTCGAGTAAGCCGATTGACGCACTGACCATACCAACCGGTAGCAATGCTTCTTTAATTTCTGCGCCCGGGCGACGTGCCGCGTTTACATCCAATGGGTTAATCGAGTTAACGCCGTTGAAAATAAACGTACTTTCACCCCAGCTCAGTACTTGACGACCGATCCGGAAATCTACTGGACGGTTGCCTAAGTCAAACTGTGTATAGTAAAACGCATCTAATAAGTTGATGCCTTTACCTTTCGAGTAGTCATCAAATGAGTCTGAGTCTAGACGTGCATTTGGGAAGTAGTTAGTACCCGTATGACCATGTGCGAACGCTTCGTTCTCAAGCACATCGTCGTACCAGTAATTAAACCGAACAAAAACACCGCCCATGTTGGCTGTGCTAATGTCGAGGTCGTGAACACCTTTGAAAACTAACGATGTTAAATCGCCACGGTCGAAGTTTAGGTTACCGTCATCGGCAACACCAGACTGACCACGACCACCTTCATAGTTACCAGGATGCAAGACACGCACGTCCCGTGAACCGGTCCGCCAAATCGCACCTAATGAGAAGGTTGAGTCAAATTTAACAGCAAATGGACCAACTTCGAAATCCGTTGCTTGTGCTGGAGCGGCGGCGATAGCTAAGCCGACAGCTGCTGCAAGTGGGAGTTTTTTGAACATAGTTGTTTTTCTTTTCATTGTTGTTGCCACCTATCCTGCGTACCCCAAGCCGGGTGTCCCTGG
>JAMCRH010000186.1:1635-3412 GCA_023380515.1 Gammaproteobacteria bacterium
ATGACTTTCAAAAATCATGTATGATTACTCGCATTTACGCAAGTCTTTCAAACAAATTAGCCAACTTTTTTTAATCTTTTATTAACAAGCAGGTTAGCAGAGGACCAACCTGCTTGTCACGCAGTTAAGATAATGCTTTTTCTAATTCCGGCAGGGCTTCAAATAAATCTGCAACCAAACCGTAATCTGCAACCGAGAAAATCGGCGCTTCTTCATCTTTATTAATGGCAACAATGACTTTCGAGTCTTTCATACCCGCTAAGTGTTGAATGGCGCCACTAATACCAACTGCAATATACAGCTCTGGTGCGACAATTTTACCCGTTTGACCAACCTGCATATCGTTCGGTACGAATCCGGCGTCAACTGCAGCACGAGAAGCACCAATTGCAGCGCCAAGTTTGTCGGCTACTTTTTCAAGTAAAACGAAGTTTTCGCCATTTTGCATGCCACGACCACCAGAAATAACGACGCGTGCCGCCGCAAGGTCTGGACGCTCAGAAGCAGCCACTTGCTCACCCACAAATTTTACTTTCTCAGAAGCAAAGACATCACCGACCGATTCAACCGCCGCACTACCACCTTCAGCAGCAACAGCATCAAATGCAGTTGAACGTACCGTGATCACTTTAATTGCTTCGTCACATTGTACGGTTGCAATGGCGTTACCGGCATAAATTGGACGCTTGAAGGTGTCGGCTGATTCAACGGCAATAATGTCAGATACTTGCGCAACATCGAGCAACACTGCAACGCGCGGCATGAAGTTCTTACCGGTTGTAGTAGCTGGTGCAATGATGTGGCTATAACCTTTGCCTAAGCTCACAACCAGTGCGCTAAGGTTTTCAGCGAGGTGGTGTCCGTAGGCGGCGTTGTCCGCATGCAATACTTTGCTGACGCCAGCAGCTTTTGCCGCTTCGTTGGCAACGTCTGCACAGTTTTCACCTGCGACTAAAACGTGAATGTCATCACCCATGGCTTGGGCGGCAGTTAACGTTTTCAACGTGGCAGGGTTGAGGGTTTTATTATCGTGTTCGGCGACAACTAAAATGCTCATAGTACTTTTGCCTCGTTTTTCAATTTCTCAACTAACTCGGCCACACTGGCCACTTTAATACCTGCACTGCGTTCTGCAGGTGGCTCGACTTTGAGCACGGAAACTTTGCTTGCCAATTCAACACCTAGGTCGGCTGGTGTTTTCACATCGAGCGGCTTGCGCTTGGCTTTCATGATGTTTGGTAGCGACGCATAACGTGGTTCGTTCAAACGCAAATCGGTCGTCACAATTGCTGGCAAAGTCAATTCAAGTGTTTGCAAACCACCGTCAACTTCGCGGGTTACTTGCACTTTATCGCCGTCGATTTTCACTTCTGAAGCAAACGTACCTTGCGGCATGTCACTCAAGGCTGCCAACATTTGGCCGGTTTGGTTATTGTCTGAGTCAATCGACTGTTTACCTAAGATCACCAATTGTGGCGCTTCTTCGGCCACCAATTTGTTGAGGATCTTGGCCACTGCAAGCGAATCAGGCATGGCGTCAGTTTCAACATGAATACCACGGTCTGCGCCTAGTGCTAAGGCAGTACGAATTTGTTCTTGGCTCGCTTTCGGACCAATCGAAACCACGACGACTTCTTCGGCAACGCCTTTTTCTTTTAGGCGAACAGCTTCTTCAACCGCAATTTCACAGAATGGGTTGAGCGCCATTTTTACGTTACTTAAGTCAACATCAGACTGATCGGCTTTGACGCGAACTTTGACGTTATAGTCAATCACG
>JAMCRH010000187.1 GCA_023380515.1 Gammaproteobacteria bacterium
CGCTCCTCGTTATTTTCGACGGTTTCTCGATTGGTTCGAATGACTTAACCCAGCTTACGCTCGGTTTAGACCGTGATTCTGGTGTGATTGCTCATCTATTCGATGAACGCAATGAAGCAGTCAAAGCACTGTTGTCGATGGCCATTCAAACCGCCAAACGTCGAGGTAAATACGTTGGTATCTGTGGTCAAGGGCCATCGGATCACGCTGACTTTGCTCAGTGGTTGGTCGAAGAAGGCATCGATTCTGTGTCATTAAATCCAGATACCGTTGTCGATACTTGGGTGTATCTTGCTGAACATCTACAGAAATCTTAATTGCAGTGGTGAAAGGTGCGGATATGAGCACAGTAGTACCCGTACTGGATAACACTTTGGATTTGCCCGAGGAAACTCGGGCATTTCTTGCACAATTAAAGAAGTCTGGTTTTATTGGCGACATTGAAGCGAGCCACGGCGCACGTATTGTTGCTGCAACTGACAACAGCATTTATCAAGCCATCCCTCAAGCCATTCTCTATCCGCGTGGTAGCCAAGATGTGCGCTGCATCGTCCGTACGGCAAATCGCGCAGAATTTCGCTCGCTCAGTTTCACGCCACGCGGTGGTGGCACAGGAACGAATGGTCAATCATTAACGACCGGGTTAGTGGTGGATTTAAGTCGCCACATGAATCGAATTTTAGAGATTAATCCACAAGAAGGCTGGGTGCGGGTTGAAGCTGGCGTGGTTAAAGACCAATTAAATCAAGCATTAGCTCCACATGGTTTTTTCTTTGCGCCAGACACCTCGACGAGTAATCGTTGCACGATTGGCGGCATGATCGCAACGGACGCTTCCGGTCAGGGCAGTCTCATTTATGGCAAAACTAGTGATCATATTCTGGCACTCAAAAGTGTGCTGGCGAATGGTGAGATTCTGCACTCCCAGCCAATCTCGCGCCAACAAGCACAACAGGAAGCACAAAAAGGCACAACGATAGGAGTGATTTATCAGCAGGTTTTAGCGACTTGCTGTGAGTTACGCGCTGAAATTGATGCGCGCTTTCCACCTTTGAATCGTTTTTTGACTGGCTATGATCTCAAGCATGCTTATCACTCAGAAAGTGACTGTATTGATTTGAGTCGATTGATTGCGGGCGCAGAAGGGACGCTCGCGCTGGTCACCGAAGCCAAGTTAAATATTACCCCACAACCGAATTACAAAGTCTTGGTAAATATTAAGTACTTGGACTTTCAAGACGCCTTACGTCATGCGCCTGCACTGGTAAAAGCGCAGGCGACATCAGTCGAAACCATTGATAGTAACGTTCTCGACCTTGCACGCAACGATGTCGTTTGGCATGAAGTGAGTGATTTGCTGACCGATGTGCCACCGTATCGCATGGATGGTATCAATATTCTAGAGTTTACCGCACATGATCAAGCGGAGCTCGGTGAAAAAATCAAAGCATTGCTAAACGATTTGAAAGCGCTCGACCCACACAAAAGCGGTGTGATTGGTTATCAGATCTGTCGGGACGCGGCCAGTATTCAACGCATTTATGCGATGCGCAAAAAAGCAGTCGGTTTGCTCGGTGCAACCCAAGGCGCAGCCAAACCGATGGCGTTTGTTGAAGACACGGCAGTGCCACCCGAGAAATTGGCCGACTATATTATGGAGTTTCGCGCGCTGCTAGATAGTTATGGCTTGCACTACGGTATGTTTGGGCATGTCGATGCGGGTGTGTTACACGTTCGCCCGGCATTAAATATGCAAGATCCAGCAAGTGAGCAGCTGGTCCGCGAGATTAGTGACCAAGTAGTTGCCTTGACCGCTAAGTACGGCGGTTTAATGTGGGGAGAGCACGGTAAGGGATTTCGTTCTGAATATGGCCCTGAGTTTTTTGGTGAACAGCTTTTTACCGAGCTACGTAAAATCAAATCAGCCTTTGACCCTGATAATCGTTTTAACCCTGGTAAAATTTGTACACCAGTAGGCTCTGAACGTAAGCAACACAAACTAGTTTCTGTGGATGCACGTAAGCGTGGTTGGTATGACCGCCAAATTCCTATTGCGAGCCAAGCATTGATTCAAGGTGCGATGGACTGCAACGGCAATGGCTTGTGTTTTAATTTTGACGCTCAAGCACCGATGTGTCCGTCGTACCGAGCTACCAAGGACAAGCGCTACTCACCAAAAGGGCGGGCAAGTTTGTTACGCGAGTGGGCTCGCCAAGCCGGCGAACAAGGGTATGAGCTGAGCCAAACGCCAGCTGAACCAAGTCTTTGGCAAAATATACGCCTACCATCGTTCAATCCGGCCGACAGCGATTTCAATCACGAAGTTCGCGCGAGTCTCGATACCTGTTTAGCGTGTAAAGCCTGTGCGAGCCAATGTCCGGTAAAAGTCGATATTCCCCGTCAGCGGGCATTATTTTATGCCACTTATCATCAGCGTTATCGAAGAGCTGTACGGGATTTCTTGGTGCGCGATGGTGAACAGCTATTTAGTCGGCTCGCGAAGCTACCGCGACTTGGAAATCTGATCAGTCAAAACGTTATAAGCCGTGGTTTACTGAAGCGTTGGTTTGGCTATCAAGATGTCCCGCGATTCTCCGTACCGGCGTTAAAGCGGCAATTGCCGCAACAAGTGATCTCACTGGCTGATCTTGAAGTCGCTGCAAAATCACTGACACAAGCGCAAATTCGTGAGCAATACGTTTTGATTGTGCAGGACGCGTTTACCAGCAGCTTCAACGCCGATCTGGTCGCCGCATTTGCACAAGTTGCTGTGCAGTTTGGCAGAACGCCAGTGCTCTTGCCGTTGCTTGCCAATGGTAAAGCAAGCCATGTGAAGGGCTTCCTCGCAACATTTCAGCGGCAAGCGAGTGCGACAGCTGCGCAGCTAGCCAGTTATGCGGAGCAATATGGGTGTGCCATGGTCGGTATGGATGCAGCAACAACCTTAGTGTATCGCGACGAATATCGACATGAGCAAATTCCATTAAGTGACACATTTCATGTGCAGACCATCGACGAATTTTTAATGACCATTTTAAAAGAGGATGCGGCTGCCGTGGGCGAACTAACTGCGGGAACGCAAGGTGTCAGTGTGTCATCTAGCGAAAATACGGTCACTTTGTTGCCGCATTGTACTGAACAGACTGCGGACCCACGGGTGACACAGCGTTGGCAACGTATTTTTGCGCAAGTGGGTGTCGTACTCAAAACACCTCAGGTTGGTTGTTGTGGCATGGCTGGGACATTTGGCCATGAATCGGAACAGCAAGCACTGAGCCAGCAGATCTATACTCTGAGCTGGCAAACACTGGTTCAGCAGGGCGACACGCCGATTGTTGCGACCGGTTTTTCTTGTCGTTGCCAAGTCGAGCGTTTTTCACTGCCTGCGCGAAACACAAATCAAGGTCGGCTTGATCGGCAGACGCCTTTGAAAAGGAAACTGTCAAAACAAAAGCCCATGCACCCAGTGCAGTTACTTGCTCAGTTACTCGAGAATTGAAGTAAGAACTGAACTAAAAATTGAACGAAAAAAAGAGCTTTAACCTCGCGGTTAAAGCTCTTCATCTGAGTACTTCATAAGTAACTGTTAGGCAGTTTTCTCAGCGAGTTTCTTCGCCAGAATTTCACGAGCCATTTCGTCAGCAATCTCACCGGTCGGGCGATTTTCAGCGGTTGCGCGCGTGAAAATTTTGTCGAGGGTGTTATAAATTGCTTTTACACGAGCAGCTGTTTCTTCAAAACTAAAGTTCGCAGCTTCTGAACACACGTGAATCACACCACCAGCGTTAATCACATAGTCAGGCGCATAAAGAATACCCATGTCTTTCAAGATCTTGTCGTGTGCAGGTGTCGCTAACTGGTTATTCGCACTACCAGCGATGACCTTGGCTTTAATCCGCTTCAAGGTTTCATCGTTAATCGTAGCACCCAAGGCACATGGTGCGTAAACGTCGACGTCAGCATCGTAAATTGCGTCGATGCTGACCGCTTCGGCACCAAGTTCAGCAACTGCACGATCAACCGCTTCTTGGTTGACGTCGCAAACCACAAGCTTCGCGCCTTCTTTAGCACAGTACTCGGCAAAGTCATAACCGACCGCACCAAGGCCTTGCACGGCAATACGTAGGCCATTTAAGTCTTCGTTACCAAACGCATGTTTCGCAGCAGCTTTTAGCCCTAAGTAGGTGCCTTCAGCGGTGTGCGGTGATGGGTCACCGGCTTTACCTTCGGTGCCAGCAACGAATGGCGTTTCGG
>JAMCRH010000188.1 GCA_023380515.1 Gammaproteobacteria bacterium
ATAGAGGTGGTTGCCGAAGCCAACAACGGGCCAGATGCGATTCAACTTGCGGAAGATCTCGATCCAGATTTAATTGTACTCGATTTGAATATGCACGGTATGGACGGACTGGAAACACTCAAAGGTATGCGTAAAGTTGGCGTGACTTCACGGATCGTTATGCTGACTGTTTCCGATGCAGACGAAGACGTCGTCGAAGCGATCAGCTCGGGTGCGGACGGTTATTTATTAAAAGACATGGACCCAGAAAAGTTGCTCGAGCAATTGCGTCGCGCACTAGACGGTAAAATGGTTTTAAGTGAAGCCGTGACTGAAATTCTGGCGACCGCAATTCGTAAACCGGCACCGCGTCAGCAAGCCGATTTAAACAATCTGACGAATCGTGAATATGAAATTCTCTCGCTGATTGCCAAAGGCATGAGCAACAAAGTAATCGCCCGCGAGTTGGATATTTCTGACGGTACGGTGAAAGTTCACGTGAAGCACTTATTGAAAAAACTGGGCTTACGTTCGCGCGTTGAAGCTGCAGTTTGGATGGTTAATCAGCAAGGCAGTTAAGGAATTAGTATGCTATCTGTTCGTGAAGCTGTGCAACAAATGTTGGACAGCATTCAACCGACCGCAGAAATCGAGACCGTATTGATCAGCGACGCCGTCGATCGCATTTTAGCTCAACCGATTGACTCGACAGTCGATATCCCCTCTTACGACAATTCGGCCATGGACGGTTATGCATTGCGTGCGGAAGATTTAAGCGAACCCGGTAGCACATTAACCTTAGTCGGCCAGGCGCTCGCTGGGCATTCATTTCAGGGGGAATTAAAGCCCGGTGAATGCATCCGCATTATGACTGGTGCACAAGTTCCGGCTTCGGCATCTACTGTTATTCCTCAGGAAGACACTGAGGTTTTAGCAGGCAGTCCGAAGCAAATTCGTTTTCAAGTGAATGCCAAAGTCGGCCAGAACATCCGCCGCCAAGGTGAAGAACTCAAAATTGGTGCCGCAGTGTTTGCCGTTGGTCACCGCTTCACACCGGTCGATATCGGCCTGTTGGCATCACTCGGGATTGCCGAAGTCGCAGTCAAGCAACAGCTCACTATTGCCTTGTTCTCAACTGGCGACGAGCTCGTTCAGCCCGGCCAGCCTAAACGCGCTGACCAAATCTACGACAGCAACCGTTTCGTTCTGCACGCCATGATCGAACGCATGGGCTTTAATGTTTTGAATTTGGGGCTGATTCCCGACAATAAACAAGAAATTGCGGATGCCTTTATGACAGCCTCTGCGAAAGCCGATGCCATTGTGTGCTCAGGTGGTGTTTCTGTCGGTGACGCCGACTACACAAAGCAAGTCATTGATGAACTCGGTGCTGTCGGCTTTTGGAAAGTCGCCATGAAACCAGGCAAGCCTTTTGCCTTTGGTAAAGTCAACGGCACTTGGTTTTTTGGCCTGCCTGGAAATCCTGTTTCGGCAACCGTGACCTTTCAACAACTTGCCTTACCTGCCCTGCGCCGGCTCGCAGGTGAGCGTGAATATAAACCTATGATCATCACTGCGGAAGCAGGTGAGTTATTGAAAAAACGGCCCGGCCGTGCCGATTTTCAACGCGGTATATTACGCTGCGAAAATGGCGTAAGCCGAGTCTACAGCGCTGGAGCACAAGGCTCTGGGATGCTGAGTTCATTAGTTCATGGCAACTGCTTAATCCTGCTTAGTCAGGAGCAAGGTTCAGTGCAACCGGGTGAGCAAGTTTCTGTTGAAGTGCTAACTGCGCCGATTAAGTAACTGGCAATAGTTTTTATCTCGCTAACCAAGTGCGGGCAAATTCATCTGCTGGGACTGGACGTCCTAGCAGATAGCCTTGGCCTTCACTACAACCATTCTCAATCAAATAATTCAGCTGCTCATCAGTCTCAATTCCCTCAGCGATAATATCTAACTGTAAGGTATTGGCCATCGCAATGATGGCTTGAATAATAGCCTCGTCCTGAGGATTTACCCCAATTTTTGCAATGAACGAGCGATCGATTTTTAAAACCGAAGCGCGTAATTGGCTCAAATACGCGAGCGACGAATAGCCCGTACCAAAGTCATCAATGGCCCATAAAAATCCAACTTGATGCAGCTGCCGTATGCGTTTTGCATTCAGTTCGGGCGCCCGCATCATGGCCGTTTCGGTTAATTCCAAAAGTAGCTTGTGGTGCTCCACGTTGGCTGTAATGGTTTGGAAACGTTCAATTACATCATGACTTTCTAGCTGTTTCGGTGAAACGTTGACAGCGAGACGACCCGGTAATGGATGTCCTTCAGCAGACCAAACTTTTAATTGTCGACAGGCCTCTTTCAGCACGCGATCACCTAAGGTCTGCATGAGACCGCGGGTTTCTGCGATGGCGATAAAGTCGACTGGACTAACCCAACCAAATTCATCGTCGTACCATCGACACAATGCTTCGGCGCCAACCAAGGTGCGACTTGATAGGTTGAATACGGGTTGATAATAAAGTTCAAAGCTCTCATCCACTAGTGCTTTTCGGAAGCGCTCAAATAACAGCTGCCGGTATTCCATAGCGCTCATCATTGAGGTATTAAAGAAGGCATAGTCTTGTTGTCGTGCCTTCGCATCAGCCAGTGCAACACTCGCGCGACGCATTAATTCGGCGCCATTAACAGTCCGTTCTGAGTCTTTCATTGCGTTGGCGCAGCCAATAGTGAAATCGATATGGAACTCATTGTTGTCCAACAGTAAGGGCAACTCGAACCACAGCGCTACCTGCCGAGCATAGGCACTTGCACTCTCTTCGGAGCTCAACTCTTTGCTTGCCTGACCCTGAAGGTTATTTAACGATGGGATAATCACAAACTCGTCACTGGACATCCGAGCGAGAAAGGCATCCTCACCAACGTAGCTGCGCAAGCGTTCGGCCACTTCGCACAACACCGCATCACCGACACTCGAGTCATACACATCATTGATAGTTTTAAACCGCTTTATATCGGCAAGAAAAATATAATCCGGGGTATTTTCTATCAGCCACTCGTGCAACCCTCTACGGTTGTTAAGGCCGGTTAACGAGTCTCTGTAAGTTAACGATTGGATTTGTTTTTCCTGGCTCGACCGCTCGAGCTCGGAGCCCACTTGCGCTGCAGCAATACGCATGACCTCATGCTCGAGGACACTGAAGCGTCGAGGCCGGGTCGACATTGCCGTGAGAATACCAAGTTTACGACCATCTGAGGTCAGTAATGGCATGCCAATGTAACTTTGCACGCCTAGCTCAGCAAGTAAGGTATCTTTCGGGAATAGTTCCGTCACTCCCGTTTCATATGCACATGACTCTCGTTCTGGAACAGTTTCACACGGGCTGCCATGCAGGTCATAAGTCATGTTATCTTGCAGCTCGCCGTGCGCCATTAAGCTCAAGGTACGTGCCTCTAACGGGCATTCAACTGTATTAGCAATAAGCACATACTCGACGTCGAGTATTTTTCCTAACTCGAGAACTAAGATATTGAAGAAGTCACTGTAACCGCTGCGCGTTAACGCATCGGCTAAGCGCAGAAACATCGATTCTGCTGAAATATTCCCTGCCACACCCTTACCTGCTTGTTGTTACTGGCCGTAAAAATACCAATATAGGTTTAGATCAGGGTAAATTCTACCGTTGGTAACAATTATTCAAAAATAGATTTACATTCTTCGTAGCAATTTTTTCGATTCAAACGACTTGCTAGTGACTCGCAACGGCTTTAATGAGCATATACACCATCTCGCCTTCCTGAAATTGCAAACGTTGCAGTGACTGTTTCGTGATTAACGCGCTGCAGTGCTGACCGTCTGCGAGTTCAAGCAACACCCGACTTTCGGCTGGGTGCACCGCTGGCTTCACGGCGATGATTCGTGCCGACAATGCATTACTAATGCTCGTGTCGCTCGGTGGCGTGCGTGCAAGACCAATTGACTCTGCAGCAATCAATAAACGTCGCTGCTTTGCATAAGTGACCTGACTCTGCTGGCGCTGCTGCCAATCTGGGTTCGGGAGTCGTATCGACTGACCAGCGATGGTTAGGTGAAGCAATTCGTTTGCCCCCGCAGGCTCTTTCGCCGTCGCAAGCGACACGGAATCCACCACTGTGGCCGATAATACATTTGCCCCACCTAAACGGGCAAAGCCTTCGTCTGACTGCAACACTGACACAAACTCTCCATGGGTAATGACCTGTCCTTGCTCCATAAAGACCAAGTAGTCGGCGAGCCTGAGTACTTCTTCGGCATTATGAGAGACATAGAGAATCGGAATTTGCAGGACGTTTTGTACACGTTGAAGCACCTGGACTAAGTCGAGCTTAGCCTTGCGATCGAGGTTTGCGAGAGGCTCGTCCATCAAGAGTAACTGTGGGCAGCTAAGTAGCGCCCGAGCAATGGCCACACGCTGCTGCTGTCCGCCCGACA
>JAMCRH010000189.1 GCA_023380515.1 Gammaproteobacteria bacterium
GCAGGCCTAGAAAAAATGAAGAACGTTGGTGAAATCGACCGCATGATTCGTATTATCGTTGGGTTGTTAATTGCGGTATGGAGTATTAATGCCGGCAACTTTTGGTGGATATTAGGTATTGTGTTAATCGCCACCGGCATTTTCCGTTTCTGTGGTTTGTATCGCGTATTAGGTGTGAATACTTGCAAAGTTAAATCCTGAGGTTCGGACGTTAACTTATCAAGTCACCTTACGGCGCTGCGTGACCAAGCCAACCATATAAAGGCTGCAAGGGCGTTGCTCGCGCTGCTAAATGCTTGGCTGCGACATATAAAAATGCTGGCGCACCGGGACCGGCATTGAAGTATTTATAAGTACAACCGACCGCAAAGTCGATGTCATTGGCGACTACATTGACCGGTAATGCACCAGCGCTGTGAGCAAGGTCGACCACCGTTAATGCACCACATTGGCGCGCGCGCTCACCAAGATGTGCCATTGGTAACCGTCGACCCGTGCGAAAATTGACCTCAGTCACCAGCACGACCGCTGTATTTTCATTGATTTCATTTAGTAGTGAGTCTTCACCAACTAAGCGCAGCTTGCAGCGCTGGCCGAGCAACTGCTCAATGCCTTGTACCATGTACAAGTCAGTCGGGAAATTGTCTTCAGTGGAAAGAATCTCGTGACGATCGCCGTTGATTTGCAAGGCCGCACACAAAACTTTAAATAAGTTAATCGAAGTGGAATCACAGCAAATGGTTTGCCCTTCTGGTGCGCCAAGCCATCTTGTGCGTCTAACGGATGGGTCATGGTTACCTCGTGAATTCCGGATACAGGTCGCGAATAATGCCAAGAACTTGTTCGAACGCTTCGGTGTCCGGGTGAATTAAATCAAAGTGGCCTGCGCCAGGAAGGCTGATCACGTTTGCGCCGTCGAGTTGCTGTTGTTCACTGTCAACAATCGTATCTTGATCGCCGCGCAACAAAAAGACCAGCGAATGCCGTGGTTGTTTAACAGGATTCATGGCTTCAACCTGATCCGGAGCGGTAGCAATGAAGTTTGCGCCAGCTTGCTGGCAGCCGCTTTCGCCTGCGGCATAGGCCTCAATATCGGTAATGGCCGCAAGTCCAAGCACGCCACGACGCTAAAAAGCAGAATGAACAGCGTTTGCATTTTGACCTTTTTATCTTAAGTTGTATAACTTCAGAAACTAACAGAAAGCAGAGTGATTCGTTAGCGTTTGGTCTGAAATATTTGAAAGTCGAACTTAAATAGGTCTGTGAGCTTGAATTGGATCAGCTGTTTCAGAAAGGAGCGGGCAGAAAAAACCCGGCTTGTGGGCCGGGTTTTGCGGGGTGATAAACTAGTTTGCTTTTTGCAGCTCGAGCTGGCGATAGTACTCGTGGTAGGCAGGGCTATGTGGCCCCGGTGGTAACGCCGTACCAACACCAGTAAACACTTGCGCGTTGGCAGTGCGTGTTAATGGTAGGTAGTTCGGTGCTGCACGCTCAATGGCGGCAGTAATCGCCATCGCAATTAAATCTGCAAATGGGTTACCGGTACTATTTTGTTGTTGCGGTGAATACGCTAACTGCTTGCGAGCGTGCCAAAGTTGCGTGCCATGCTTGTCAACCAGACGGTACTCGAAGTCCACTTGCGTGGTGGTGGAAAGAATGACGTACTTCGCTTCCCACTCATGAATGGTCACGTACAAAATGCTGTCCGCACCAAATAACGCCGCTAGGTTTTCCGCTGGCGCTGCATGCACTTCCGCGGCTTCGTAATAGCCTTCACTTTCTAAAATAGTCTTCACTGTATGCACAGGGAAGGTGTAATAACCTTTCTCTGCCAAAGTGAAGGGCAGGGTTGCTAATACAGAAGTAGGAGCTTGAACATCGATGGTTTCATTGTTCACCGGAACAATCAGAATCGATTGCAATTTAGCGGTATGCAACGGCTGTGACTGCTCCCCGCCCTGTCAGGCGAGGCTTCCAACTTCTTAGGCAGCAACCGGCGCGTGGCCGGATTTACGCAAGCCTCCATTGGCAGGAACCGACAGTCCTTCGGCTCGTAGTTTGATAATACCCTGTTGCCGGATATTGATCGCGGCGTTGATGTCGCGGTCAAGCTCAACTATACAGCCAGGGCATGTCCAGTTGCGTACCGACAACGGCAGAGAATCCACCTTGTGGCCGCAGCAGGAGCAGGTCTTGGAGCTGGCGAACCACTGGTCGATTTTAACCAGATGTTTGCCCTGTTCCTTCGCCTTGTACTCCAGCTTTTGGACTAAAGCTGACCAGCTAGCATCGGCGATGTGCTTAGATAGCTTCCGGCTCTTCAGCATGTTCTTGACTTTCAATGTCTCGACAATCACCGCTTGGTTTTCGTCAATGAGTTGTCGAGACAGGTTGTGCTGGAAGTCAGCACGGGCATTCGCTAGGCGCTCATGTGCCTTGGCCAGTTTCAACCGTGCTTTCGTGCGACCTTTGCTGCCTTTCTGGCAGCGGGACAGGGCCTTTTGCTTTCGTCGAAGATTTGCTGTGGCTTGCTTCAAAAATCGTGGGTTAGCTATTTTGTTGCCATCGGAGTCGATAACAAGATGGGTTAGCCCCATATCAACGCCTAGGACGGTATCAATGACTTGCAATGGAGCAGGTGCTTCCACACCATTTTCGACCAAGAGTGAAGCATAGTATTTGCCCGTCACTGTACGCGACAGAGTTATGCTTTTGAGCTTTCCGTCCAGCTCACGGTGAACCCGCGCCTTAATCGGTTTCATCTTCGGCACTTTGATCCAGTTTTCGCCAGCACTCACACTCGTAC
>JAMCRH010000190.1:0-2598 GCA_023380515.1 Gammaproteobacteria bacterium
TTAATTACCGCAATGTCAGCAGAAGTAATGAGTTTGACAAAAACTACGCGCTACTTGCGAGCGCATGTATGGCACCTGTAGGAAATTTACGAATTAAGGAAGCTGCGGAGAACATCGAATACGACACAGTACGTCGTTTTCCAATCGATTCGGTGATTGAATTACAGCACGACTTTCTCGAGTACGCGAATGAGCATGGCGCAGCAGTTGGCGGCGCCACCGGCGCAGGGGGTGTTGCTCCGAAGTTGCTGCTGATGGTCGATCATAACCAAGTGTTCATTGACGGTGACTTTGCTGGCAAGCCCCTTACTGCAATTCCATACCTAACTAAATTCGCAAGGAATACGCGTTCAACGCGCGATAACAATGTACTTCGTGCTGAAGGCGTGTATTACCGAGCTCTAAAGAGAATACTCGTAGGAACCGGCATCGAAACGATTGACGTCGAGCATCTCATGATAAAAGAGCACAACGGGCAAGTAAGTCTATGGCTGCCTCGGTTCGATATCACCATTGAGAACTCGGTAGCCACTCGCATAGGTGTGGAAAGTGTTTATTCAATTATTAATGCCGCACCGGGCAGCTACCAAAATCATTTTACGGTCATGAACCAGGTGTGGCAGCAGATTAAAGCCACCACACAAATGTCTTCCTTTGAGTTCGCAACACAATATCTTGCGCGCGATTTACTCAACTTGGTATTTGGAAATTCCGATAACCATGGCCGGAATATATCTTTTTTGAAATTCGAAAATGATATTCGTTTTGCACCCATATACGACTTTGCGCCGATGAAAGCAGATCCCGAAATGGTCACTCGATTATTTAAGTGGGACAAGGACTGTGAGCAAGGCGGTACTGTCCGATTTGATCGCGTTGTCGAAAAGCTTAGTTACTTTGCTGAACCCGACGCGCTACTGACCTATCTGCGCAACCTTGCGGAGCCGCTCGTTGGATTACCTAATCTGCTTAAGTCACTCAATTGTCCAACTGAAATTTTGAATTTTCCCGCCATTGGTTTTGAACATATCGAACAAAAGCTCATAAGCTACGGGGTCTATCATGTCTAACTTATCCGTCGATGAACGCAAAGCGATAATCGCCGAAATCGATGCAGCCTTTGCGTCGAACACCATAACAATTGGTGAGGCAGTAAAGAAAATCAGAACTGAGCTTTACGGCATGAATCAGAATCACTATGCGCGATTCATCCGCGTGTCAGACAAAACCTTACGCGAAGTTGAAAAGGGAAACACCGATGCGAGATTATCCATTCTTAATAAACTACTCGCACCGGGTGGCTTTCAGGTCAGCGCTCGAGTCGTTAAACGCGAGATCTAGTATCGTGATTTTGAAGAGTGACTCGCATTTTCATCTTGATAGCGATACCTATTTGCTTATGACTATACTCGCTCCTCAAGCATTAGGGCATTGCCCAGCATTTTTTAGAGTAAGAAAAGTCAACGCGGTGCATCGCACCGCGCTAGTGATTAACGTAAGCGAGCAGCTAGCCCTTCGAGTGTCTCACCCAGGCCGTGGAAACGCTGGCGATCAATTCCTTCACGGGAATTCGCCTCACGCTTCATATCCGCCGCCATACTATTCAGACGATTAGATAATCCGCGATTACGACGCCCCCGCTCAAGCGCTTGCTCGGTTTC
The DNA here is from genome assembly GCA_023380515.1 of Gammaproteobacteria bacterium. Next base: position 1,662 of record JAMCRH010000190.1, read on the forward strand.
TTCAAGCATGCTGGTCAGTTGCGTCACTTGTGCTTCGCTAAGACGGTTAGAACGTTGCAGCTGGTCTCTGTAAGCGAGTGCAATCACTGGTTCAGCCGGCCAACTCAGCGTCTCTTGCAACTGCGGATTAAACTCCTTGCCCTTATCAACTAACATGGCTGCAGCAAGCTCGTTCGCAGTGATGTAATCACTCGGTACTAGCTCGAGAACATCCAAACCACGAACAATTTCAGTACCGTAAACAAGGCCACGATACCAGTAGGTTGACCAATAACCACCGGTCACCAAGGCTTTCTCATCAATAGGGCCGCGATCGAAATACGCAATCTCAAACGGGTTCGATGAATCCGTGAAGTCAAACACCGAGACACCACCTTGATACCAGGCTTGAACCATGACGTCGCGACCAGGTACCGGCAACAGCGAACCATTGTGTGCAACACAGTTTTCGGTGTCGCTTTGCGGTGCCGGCAGTTTGTAATAGCTGCGGAACACGAGCTGATTGTCGACAATGTCGTAGATGGCATTGGCGCCCCAGTGCATCGGGTCGGATGCACGGCAACGAGGACGTGTGCCACCACCCCACTCATCCGTGAAGATTACTTTGCTACCGTCGTTACTGAAAGTCGCTGAGTGCCAATACGCAAAGCCTGGGTCAACCACATCGTCAATCCGCACGGGATTCACTGGGTCCGTGATATCAAAAAGAATACCATTCCCTGAACACGCACCTGCGGCGAGGTTCGCTGCTGGGAATACAGTGATATCATGGCAATGGTTCGTTTCATTCGTCGTTTGCGTGCCCGGACCATGGTCACCACGCTCCCATAGACCTGCGAGATTACCGGTGTTAGGGTCCGCAAAAACTGCTGGACTATGAATAATGCGTGAGTCTTGTGGGCGATCGATTGGAATCTCGATGACATCGATGCGGAAC
>JAMCRH010000190.1:2691-4106 GCA_023380515.1 Gammaproteobacteria bacterium
TTCATCTTCACGCACAAAGCTGGTTGCTGAGTTATAAACAATCAAACGATTATCGTCGTTCGCAACGACCGTGTGGGTGTGTGAACCACGGCAGGTTTGCACCGCGCCCACTTGCACCGGCATGGTCAAGTCACTGATGTCGAAAATACGCAGACCGCGGAAGCGCTCTTCACTCACTTGCCCTGCGACACCACGTAATCCGCAATCTAAACGACCACTGCCTTGTTCAACCGACATAATCAGTAAGTCACCGACGATTGACACGTCACCTTGGCCACCCGGACAAACGACGGCACTGATGAGCTCGGGTTCACCATGACGACTAATGTCATAAATTTTGAAGCCGTGATAGCTACCCACGACAAGCGTGTTATCCGAGAATGCCATGTCGGTGTTGGCGAAATCGAGTAACGTCGGACGATCGCTTGAACCGCGTGAACGCGTTGGCGTTTCTCCTTCAGTATTTGCTTCGGCAGCGGCTTCAGTGCGCTCGGCATCATTTTCTTCAGCGGCTTTAGCAAGCTCACGTAAGCGGCTTGCAGGCAGGCCGGCTGGATTTTCTGGATCATAGAAGCCCGTTGGCTTCGGTAAGGCAGCAAGTAATTCCATGTTCCAAATGGCTTCACCAGCATCACGGAATCCCGCGGCGAGGCCGGCCCGTGGATCAGGCGAATAGCCAGCAAGCATGACAAGCATTCGCCCTATTTCAGCTTCTTGCTCGTTCTTAACTTCATTGACAAATTCAAATAACTCGGCTTCTTCCGCAGCACCTCGATGACGTAACAAATCACCCACCATGGTCAATGCACCTTCGTGGTGTTTGATCATGAGTTCAAGGAACATCCGGTCGAAATCAGGCCCAGTCGACGCGGCTAACGCCTCCATTTGCTCAGGCGTTGCCATCCCTTCCATCATTTGATGGCCGCTGTGCTCTTCATGACCGTGATGTCCGTGGTGACCATGATGACCGTGATCCGTATGTTCACTCCAATCGCGACTCGGCACAGTTTGTCCGCGCTCTGCAAGCCATTGCGTCATGTATTCAATTTCATCGACTTGCGTACGCTCGATTCGCGAAGCCAACTCGACCATGGCATTACTGCTGGTTCGTTCTGCAAGGAGAGCCGTCATATCCAACGCTTGCTGGTGATGTGGAATCATGTCTTGCATGAACTTCACGTCGGCAGTCGTGAACCGCGCAGACACCAGCTGAATTGCATCTTCAGCACTGATTTGACGACTGGGCTGCCCTGGGGCACCCGGTTGCACAAGTGGGACATCAGCAATTGCGACTGTCACACAAGAGGCCGCTGCGAGCGCGAGCACCAGCGGAGATAAACGTAGAGGAGAACGACGATTTTGTGGCATGAAACTTGACCCGTAGATTTAACAAAAATTCAATATACGGGGTACAC
>JAMCRH010000190.1:4920-15986 GCA_023380515.1 Gammaproteobacteria bacterium
ACGGCATCACTGGACGATAGCGCTTTGACAACACCACATAGAGCAACAAGCTCAATGCCATCCCCCACAGAACAAGCGCCGACGCAATGCCAGAACCAGCGCCACCCAATGCAGGCATGCCGAGCTTACCGTAGATAAAGACATAGTTGGCAGGAATATTAATCAGCAGACCGATCACGCCAATCACCAACGACGGCATGGTATGCGACAGCCCTTCACAGAAGTTGCGCAGTACCACATACAAAACAAACGCAGGTAAACCCCACACAATGTAATGCAAATAGTCCAAGGTCATGCGCCGAAACTCCGGCTCGACATCCATCACCGCAAGCACCGAAGGCGCTAAATACATCAATAAACCAGTAAGAAGTGCGGCAATCACGCAAGTATAGAGATTCTGCTGCAGGTGGCGGCCGAGTTGTGAACGTTCACCAGCCCCGTCACAGTGAGAAATTACTGGCGCCAAGGACAAACCAAAACCAAAAATGATCAAGGTTAGCGGAATCCATATGGCGCCGCCAACTGCAACCGCGGCTAAATCGGTCGGCCCCACTCTGCCGGACATTAAGGTATCGACCACGCCCATCATCATTTGCGTTAATTGCGCAATTAAAATCGGGCCAGTAAGTAAGCCAAGTTTTTTCGTTTCTGGCCAAAGATGTCGCATGACTTTGCATACCTCAAATAAACAAACGTGCGCTAGCCGAGCAAAGCAAACGCTTTACTTAATCCTTGCTGCAAGCGCTGAATGTCAGTCGCTTGATTGTAAACACCGAGTGAAAAGCGCAAACAACCTTGTTTCGTATAATGCTGCACCAACGGCTGCGCACAATGATGACCACTGCGTGCGGCAATCTGTTGCTGGTCGAGCAGCATAGCGAGATCATTCGGATGCACATCCGGATCGTCGCTGGTCACACTCACCACTGGAATCGTGCCATCGCCATGCGGCAATAACCTTAATTGCGGAAAATCTTTGAGCATACTGAGCAGCTGCTGGGTTAAATCGCGCAAGTAAGTACGACTGCCTTGAGCGCCTGCCGCCCTAAGGAAATCCAATGCTGACACCAATCCAGCAATGCCAACTAAATTCGGCGTACCCGGCTCAAAACGCTGGACACCTTGCACATAATCACTGTGCGTCGCACTGACAGTTCGGACGATGCCGCCACCCACTTGATAAAGCGGTAGCTCGGCAACCGCACGCTGGCTCAACCACAAGGCGCCAATACCCGTTGGCCCATACACTTTATGCCCAGAAAACGCCAAAGCATCGATACCTAAAGTCGCTGGTTCAAGGGTAAGATGGGCGGCTGTCTGGGCCGCGTCAACCACCACGTAAGCGCCAACTGCTTGCGCTGCTGCAGTGATATCCGTTAAATCGTTAACCACGCCCAGAACATTACTCGCGTGGGTCACCGCCACCACCCGAGTGCGTTGGTCAATCGGCAAGTTGGCGAACGTACCATCGGCTGCCAGGGGGATCACTCTGAGCTCAGCGCCTTTGGCCGCACACAACTGCTGCCAAGGTAAAAAATTGGCGTGATGTTCTGCTAAACTCACCACCACATTGTCGCCCGCTTGTACCCGCTCCGCGAGGCCTGCAGCAAGCAAATTCAGACTATCAGTTGTGCCTTTGGTGAAGACAACCTGTTCTGCACTACTGTTTAAAAACCCTGCGACGCGCTCTCGAGCCGCTTCATACATAGCGGTCGCTGCTTGGCTAAGTTGGTAATTACCGCGATGCACATTCGCGTGGTGATAACGCAGATAATCGGCCATCGCTGTCACCACAACTTCAGGCACCTGACAGGACGAAGCGCTATCGAAATAGACTAACTCCGGTTGAGCCTGAAACAGCTGAAACTCTGAACGCAGATTCATAGCTTAACTCGCTAACCGTCAACTGCGGCAGATTGGTGAACGCTGAGTATTGACTCAGGGCTCTCACTTGCTTGCAACACATAACGCAAGCCATTGACTAAAAGCGGATTCACGACTGTAGCCTGCGTCAGCGGCGCCATATGTCCGGTCGCTACATCTAAGTGCAGACAATGCGGTATCCTAGCTGCCAAGCATTGCGCCACGGTCTGACTCGATAATGGCGACTCGGTGCCATGCACGAGCACGACAGGCATACTGAGCGCGGCATAATCAGCTAATTTAGTTGGCTCATCGAGTAAGGCATGGAAATCCCCTTGCACTTTTGTTTGCTGTGCAATCATTTGGCTTCGCGCCCGCTCAGGCAAGCGCGCAAAATAGCCGGGGGTATTCCAATAATCGACAAAGCTCGCGGCGGCTTCGGCCAGACTCAAGCTGTCCATTTGTTCAGCAATCGCAACAATTTCCGCGCGCGCTGGACTTTCCGCTGGCAAGACATGAAAACTTACCGGTTCGTACAACACTAAACCACGCACTTGCTCCGGATAGCGCAGTGCCCATTGCAACGCCAAAGCCCCGCCATACGAATGCCCAACTAAGACCACGGGCTCTTGACCCGGGCGGGCATCGAACGGAAGCTGTGATGAGTCAGCAGTCAGCGCTGCTAATTCATCAGCAAGACGAAAGTCTGCCGCCGCTTTGCTTAGCGGTGCACCGCGACCATAGCCAATTAAATCAGGCGCGAGAAATTCGTGAACCTGAGCAGTGCTTTCACTAGCGGTGCCTGCGCCAGCAAGTTCTTCGCCAACAAGTTCTCCACCAGCCAGCAAGCACTCAGCAACGAGTGCTTTGTGCAGGCTTTTCCACTGCCCAGAGTGACTTTGCGAGCTGTGTAATGCAACGATATTCATGCCAAACCTTGCCAACGACTGCGCTTAAGCCAGCGCCAAAATAATCAGGTGAATCGCTGCAATCAACAGCATTAAAAACGTACCCAAAACACCGATAGTACGGTAAATACTCACACCAGCGGTTTTTGTGAGACCAATGGCATGGTTGATGCGCGCTACAAACAGCAAGCCACCAAGCCCATAAAGCCACTGTGCACTTAAGCCTTGCCATTCAAGCAGAGCTAGTAAGAACAAGGCTAACGGCACATATTCAATAAAATTACCGTGGATCCGCACGGCGACTTTTAAGTCCAAACTTTCACCCGTGCCAATACCAACTTTATCGCGCCAGCGCAGACGAATAATCCGAATCGACAACACTAACAACAACAGTGTCAATAACCCTGCAAATAAACTTGTTATAGGTAAAATCATCACGTATTCCTTGCATCGTGCCGTTACTGCAGGCAATTAAAAAATGAAACCCGGACCAACCGAAGTTGTCCGGGCCTTATTCTACGCTTTCTTTGCAGCTAACTCGAGCACCAAGTCACAGTAGCCGAGTTCGTGCTTGTGCCCAATTAACCTAAAAGGTCTTTCAGCTCAGCGCTTACCGCTTCAACTTTTTTGGTTCCATCAAGTTTGTGATAAGTCACCACGTCTTGCTTCGCCAAGTCTTGGTAATACGCTACCAACGGCTCGGTTTGCTCATGGTAAATAGCCAAACGCTTGCGCACCGTTTCTTCTTTGTCGTCATCGCGAATGACGAGGTCTTCACCGCTAACGTCGTCTTTGCCTTCTTCTTTTGGTGGGTTATACACCACGTGATACACCCGGCCAGAACCAGGGTGCACGCGACGACCCGCCATACGCTCAACAATCACGTCGTCGGCAACGTCAAATTCCAGCACGTAGTCGATTTTAATGCCGGCTTCTTGCATGGCGTCTGCTTGTGGAATGGTGCGCGGAAAACCGTCAAGGAGAAAACCGTTTCTACAGTCTTCTTGCGCAATTCGCTCCTGCACCAAGCCAATCATAATGTCGTCTGACACTAACTGGCCTGCATCCATCACTGCCTTCGCCTTTTGGCCAAGTTCTGTGCCCGCTTTGATTGCCGCCCGGAGCATGTCACCGGTCGAAATCTGCGGAATATTATAAGTATTCATCAGAAATTGGGCTTGCGTGCCCTTCCCTGCGCCTGGCGCCCCCAGCAGGATGATCCGCATGGTAATTCCCCTGTTATTACACAATTAAAAGACAAGTTTTAGAAAGTCTCGAAAATAATGCGCTCAACTTTACCTTTCAAGCCCTCAAATAACAAGGCCGACCATCGTCGCATATGGCGAAAAACCGCGACATGGCCGGCCTTAACCGTTGTACTTACCTCGAAAGCGGTAAGTTACATCGCCAACATCAGCTTATTCAAACGACGAACGAAGCTGCTCGGGTCTTTCAAGCTACCCCGTTCCGCTAACGTCGCTTGGTCAAGCAGGACTTCCGCCCACTCACCAAAACGTGCGTCGTCTTGCTCATTGGCAATGCGTTGGACGAGCGGATGATCCGGATTTAACTCGAAAATATATTTCGTTTCTGGCACTTTTTGCCCAGCCGCTTCCATCAGCTTCGCCATTTGCGTCGACATGTCGTTCTCGTCGGTGACGATACACGCCGGTGAATCGGTCAAGCGGTGCGTCACCCGCACTTTCTTCACTTTCTCTCCAAGCGTTTTGCTGAACCGTTCAACCGTCGCTTCGAAGTCTTTCTCAAGCTGTTCATGCTCTTGCTTCTCAGCGTCGTCTTCCATGGTACCTAAGTCTAAATCACCACGCGTGACCGACTGGAATTTCTTCTCTTGGTACTCATCGAGGTGACTCATTAACCATTCGTCGATACGATCCGACAACAACAAGACTTCAACGCCTTTCTTGCGGAAGATTTCCAATGCCGGGTTATTCTTCGCGGCAGCGTAGCTATCGGCAACAATGTAGTAGATCTTATCCTGACCTTCTTTCATGCGCTCGATGTAGCTGTCTAGAGACACGCGCTGCTGCTCATTGTCGTCGTGAGTACTGGCAAAACGTAACAACTCACAAATTCGCTCAATATTCGCTTGGTCTTCGGCTGGACCTTCTTTTAGGACATTACCGAAGTTATCCCAGAAACTCGCATAGGCTTCTTGGTCATCGCGCGCTAACTTCGCCAAGCTTTGCAGCACTTTCTTTGTATTACCGCTGCGCATAGCGCGCGCCTTGGGATTTATGGGCAGGATTTCCCGCGACACGTTCAACGGTAGATCATTGGAGTCGATCAAACCGCGGACAAAGCGCAGGTAAGTCGGCATAAACTGTTCAGCGTCGTCCATAATGAACACCCGCTGCACATAAAGCTTAATGCCTTTTTGATTGTCACGGTTCCATAAATCCCAAGGCGCGCGCTTCGGAATATACAGTAAGCTGGTGTACTCATGCTTACCTTCAACCTTGTTGTGTGACCACAGCAAAGGTTCGTCGAAGTCATGGGCAACACTCTTATAAAACTCTTTGTATTCGTCTTCACTGATGTCCGCTTTCTCACGCAGCCACAGTGCTTTACCGGCATTTACAGTTTCCCATTGGCCTGGCTCTGCAGGAATTTTCTCACCGTCTGGGCCGTCGCGCTCAGGGGTTTCGTCCTGCCACATTTGCACTGGAATATTCAGATGGTCTGAATAGGTAGTCACAATCGAGCGGAGTTTCCAGCTGTCCAGAAACTCTTCTTCACCTTCCCGCAGATGCAAGGTGATTTCAGTGCCACGTGACGGTTTGTTTAATGCTGCAATGGTAAATTCGCCATCACCTTCCGACTGCCACTCGACACCTTCTGCCGCAGCAACTCCTGCCGCACGCGTGCGCACCGTGACGCGGTCGGCAACAATAAACGCCGAGTAGAAACCAACCCCGAACTGACCGATTAGCTGTGAGTCTTTCGCTTGGTCGCCAGACAATTGGCTAAAGAATTCTTTGGTACCCGACTTCGCGATCGTGCCGAGGTTGCTCATAACCTCGTCGCGGGTCATGCCGATACCGTTATCACTAATGGTTATCGTGCGTGCGTCTTTATCGACACTCAAGCGCACGCGCAGTTCTGCATCACCTTCAAACAGGTCATTATTCTGTAACGCTTTAAAGCGCAGCTTATCGGCCGCGTCAGAAGCGTTTGAGATTAATTCCCGCAGGAAAATTTCCTTATTTGAATACAGCGAATGAATCATCAGATGCAAAAGCTGTTTTACTTCCGTCTGAAACCCGTGTTTTTCAGCATGCTGACTATCAGCCATGGTGATTTCTCTCCTGAATAACTAAGTTGATTAACCCTAGTTATCACATGGGGATCAGCAGACCTTATTTCAAGCGAAAAATTTCAAGCAAAAATTTTCACGGAAAATTTTCAATTAGAACGTTTTGCGCCCAGAGAAGGCATGACCTAGGGTCGTGTGGTCGACATATTCGAGTTCTCCACCGACCGGGACGCCATGGGCAATGCGGGAGGTTTTAATCTGATAGCGGCGGGCAAGGTCGGCAATAAAATATGCGGTTGCATCGCCTTCCATGGTTGGATTGGTTGCCAAAATAACTTCGTCGATGTTGCCTTGTTCGAAGCGCTGTTCCAGTAAATCCAAGCCAATGTCAGCGGGGCCAATGCCATCGAGTGGCGACAGCCGCCCCATCAGCACAAAATACTGGCCACGAAACTGACTAGTTTGCTCAACCGCCAACACATCAGCTGGTGATTCAACAATACACAAGAGTTTTTCCTCGGCTCGCACTGGGTCAGCACAAATCGAGCAGATATCAGCTTCGGTGAGGGTTCGGCAAGAGGAGCAGCGCCCAACCACTTCGAGTGCATGGGATAGGCTATCTGCGAGCTTTGCTGCGCCGTCTCGTTGCTTTTCAAGCAACTGGAAGGCCATCCGTTGCGCCGTTTTTTGTCCCACACCCGGTAACACCCTTAGGGCGTCAATCAATGCTGAAATCGCTGGACTGTATGTTTTCATGAGTCAGACTTCTTCATGATGAAAGGTTACGGGAAAACGGCGACAAGGCCGGCCTAAGCGGCAATTAAAATGGTAGTTTCATGCCCGGCGGTAAACCCATACCACCAGCAATTGAGCCCATCTTCTCTTTGGTTGCTTCTTCAACCCGACGCACTGCGTCATTGGTTGCTGCAGCAATTAAGTCTTCGAGCATTTCACGGTCGTCTTCGTCACCAAACAAGCTTGGGTCGATAGCCACACGTTTAACGTTGTGGTTACCATACATGGTGACTTTAACCATGCCCGCACCCGCCTCACCAGTGACTTCCATACGAGCGATTTCTGCCTGCGCCTGCTGCATTTTTTCCTGCATCTGCTGCGCCTGCTTCATCATGTTACCTAAACCACCTTTGAACATGCTTTTTCTCTCTTCTTAATCAAAAAAATCTTCGGACAATGTGCTGAAAGCATACCACAGGGCCCTCATGGACGGAACGTCAACCGTTAATGCAGTACGCGTACGTCAGATATTTGGGCTGCCAGCTCCGATTGCAAGCGCTGAATAGCCGGGTGTTCGTCCAATCGCTGTTTTGCCGCTGCTAAACGCTGCGCATCAATGTCTTGTTGAATCTGAAATGGCGTTTTTTCGGGTTGACCGAGTTCAATGTGTAGCTGATTGGCATCGAGGACTTTACCGAGCTCATGTCGCAAACTCGCTTCCATATGCCCCGACAGTAAGGCACGTTGTGACTCGTCCACGACTAAACGTAAACCCTGTTCAGACCGCTGCAGGTAGGCGTTCAATAACACTTGTCGAGTTCGCCCAACAACCTCGAGACGATCAACCAATGCACTCCATTCGTCAACTTGGGCGGCAAAACGAATTTCGCCGTCGTCTGCAGTGCTTTTGGCTTGCTCGGTTGGCGCTTGCGCCGCTTGATCGTGCGTTGCTGTTATAGCAGTCGCCACCCCTGAGGCAGGCTTTGGCGAAGGTTTTGGCGAAGGCTTTGGCGAAGGTTTTGGTGAAAGCTCTGGCGCTAGTTTTGGTGCTGGCTCTGGCGAAGGCTCTGATGCAGTTTGCTCAGCTAACACTTGAACTTGCGCCACAGACTCGGATTTTGATTGTACTGCAGAATCAGGCTCTACTAACAGCTCCGCTGTTCCAGGCTTTTTCTGCTCTACTGCCGTTTCTGTAGCGTGCGTTTCAGGCTTTATCTGCTCTACTGCCGTTTCTGTAGCGTGCGTTTCAGGCTTTATCTGCTCTCCTGCGGTTTCTGGCACTTGCGCTGCAATGCGTTGCCCCGAATTCACGACAGTCGGTTCACGGCGATTCTTGCGAGACAGCGCATCACGCGTTGCAATTAAACTGGCCAAGCCTGAAGCCGTTGACCCGGAAGGCGTCTCGGGCATTGCTGACGACGTTGTTTCTGTTACCTGCTGAGCTGCTTGTCGAGCACCGCCTGCCGGCTTATGGTTCGCTGTAGCCTGTTGCTCTTGTGACTGCTGCTCTTGTGACTGCTGTGCTTGCGACTGCTGAGCTTGCATTTGGTAGGAATGAGCCTGCTGCTCTAGCTCTTGCTGTTGGGCATGCAAGGCCATCAAATCATCATCTTCGTCGTCATCAGCAAATGGAAATTCAGCTGCACTATCCTGCCTTGCTTCATGATCCTTCGACACTGGCTGAGCAGTTCCTGGCGCAACTGGAGAAGCTTGAACAGATGCCTGTTGAGCCGAACTCGTCATGACATCTTGCTTGGGTACTGTATCAGCGGTCGCAACGGTTTGAGGTTCTGCAGGTGCAGGCTCTGCTGTCGACTGCTCTAAAACTGCAGACTCGGCAACCGAAGGCGCTTTTTCTGAAGACTCTGTAACCTCAGACTCTGCAACCTCAGGCACCACAACCTCAGCCTCTGCAACTGCAGACTCTTCAACAGAAGGTGCGGCCGGTTTATCAGTCGCTTCAGCGTCATAATTTGTCGCAGGTTCAGCAACCTGCTTTTCTTCAACCTTTGCTGGCTTTCCCGGCGTCGTTGCCCCCGCAACCTGAGGACGAAACGCGACTAAGCGCAACAAGGTCATTTCGACCCCGCTCATGGTATCTGCCGCAAACGGCAACTCGCGACGGCCTTCAATAACTAAACGGTAATAAACTTGCAACGCCGGCGCCGGAATTTCTGCGGCCAACGCCTGTAGCTGTTCCCTTTGCGCCAATAACTCTGAATCGAGCAAGCTTGGCGCCACTTGTACCAGCGCAAGTTGATGCAATAGCCCTTGTAACTCCGCTAAAATTCCAGCCACATCCGGCACTCGCTGAGCTAACTCACGTAACATGGTCAACGTTTTAGTCACATCACCGCTATGCACGGCTGCAACCAACTCCAGTAAATTATGCGCATCAATCCGACCCAGCATTTGCGCGACCACATCTTCGCGTACGGCCTGATTGCCTTGGGCAATGGCTTGGTCGGTTAAGCTTAAAGCATCACGCATGCTGCCGTTCGCCGAGCGCGCTAACAGCGACAACGCAGCCGCGTCATACGGAATTTGCTCTGCTTGCAGAATATGTTCAAGCTGGCCACTAATTTCGTCTCGGGTGAGCCCGCGTAAATTAAACTGCAAACAGCGCGACAACACAGTCACTGGCAACTTGTCCGGATCGGTCGTCGCTAGCAAGAAAATCACATGGGGAGGCGGCTCTTCGAGGGTTTTCAACAGCGCATTAAAACTATGCCGAGAGAGCATGTGCACTTCGTCAATGAGGTAGACCTTGTAGCGGCCACTGGTTGGCCGGTACTGCACGTTCTCAAGAATTTCGCGAGTGTCTTCGACCTTGGTCCGTGACGCTGCATCAATCTCCATCAAGTCGACGAAACGGCCTGCTTCAATGTCGACACAGGATGAACATTCGCCACACGGGGTGGCCGTAATACCGATTTCACAGTTTAGGCTGCGTGACAGAATTCGAGCGATGGTGGTTTTACCGACGCCGCGAGTTCCTGTCAGTAAATAAGCATGATGGAGGCGCTGATGAGTTAAGGCATTCGTGAGTGCCTGCAACACGTGTTGTTGTCCAACCACTTCGGTAAAATTCCGTGGTCGCCATTTCCGTGCCAGCACTTGGTAACTCATGCCGCCTCCATTATTTTATGATTATTATCGGATTTTATTATTCGTCGAACGCACAAATAGCGTAACTGTTAATACCCATTTGATCGAGCTTTTTACGCCCGCCTAAATATAATAATTCACAGACAAACGCAGTTTCCATAATCGTCGCCGGTGTCTTGCGAACTAAATCCACCGCAGCAGAGATAGTCCCGCCAGTGGCGAGCATGTCATCCATGATGATAACCTTGTCACGCGGCTTCAGGGCGTCTTTGTGCAACTCGAGAACATCGTCGCCGTACTCGAGCATATAACTTGCCGAGAACACGTCACGCGGCAATTTACCCGCTTTACGAATGAGCGTTAAACCAATCCCCAAACGGTCTGCGAGTGCGGCAGAGAAAATAAAACCGCGAGCTTCCACGGCAACAACTTGGGTTAAGCCCATGTTGTCATAACGTTCAGCGAACAAATCGATACTGTTGCGCAATGCTCGTGGGTCTTGTAATGCCGGGGTAATATCGCGAAAACGTATACCCGGCTTCGGAAAGTTTTCAACCGGTGTGATGCGGCGCGCAATATAATTACTGCGCATATCGGCAGCGGTATAATGAGTCATTCGTAGTTACTCAGGCAACAACGCGTCGTTTGGTCAGATCGCGCAAATGAGAAATTAAAACATCGGCTTGCAAAGGCTTACCAAGCACCACGGTAGCGCCAAAGCGAACCGCTTTATCGGCCACTTGATTCGGCTCCGACGTCGTCATAAAAACTAAAGGCGTTGAGTCGTACTCAGGCTCCTCGCGGAGGTTTTTCAACAACATATAGCCGTCCATTAACGGCATTTTATGGTCAAGAAGCACGATATCGAAGCATTCTTTTCTTGCCCGGTTTAAGCCGTCTAATCCGTCGACGGCGACAGTCACTTGAAACCCTGAATTCGCCAGCATCTCTAAGATCTGCTCACGCGTCCGTGCGTTATCTTCAACCAATAACAAAGACAATGCCATGTCTACCCCTTAAGAAAGTGATTCGCTTGCGAATCAAAACTACTCAGTCGTCGGTTTGGACCGTATAACTTAAGCAGTGAATAATGAGATTAAGCGCAGAACTACTGGTAATAAAGCAATACCAACAAACACTAAGACTACGAGCCGCCAGAGCAGCCGCCAGAGAGT
>JAMCRH010000191.1 GCA_023380515.1 Gammaproteobacteria bacterium
CGCTTGCGCTTCTGCAGCTACTGCCTGATCAATTAACGCTTGGCTGGCTGTGACGCCAGTGACAACCTTCTCTATCTCGAGTCGACCCTGCACTTGCAAACCATTTGGACAATAGTCCTGAACAAGGCAATCTAACGGATCGGGCGTTCGCTGACGATGTTAGTCGCTTTCAACAAAACATTTATGCAACCGCCAAAGGAAAAATTCGCCAAGCGGTCCTTGCCGCTGACCTCGCTTATTTATTGCAAACACAAGCCGCAGAGCAGGGCGTGCGTAAACAGGTGCTTGATATTGGTGGCGGAATTGGTCAGGTGAATAGTTTGTTTGCCCATGCGGGCTATGATGTGGTTCATACTGATATTGCTGCCGAAATGGTCGCGAGTGCACAAGAGAATCATCGACAACAGGGTATTTCAGAGCGCTATCGGTATCATACTGCAGCGTTACAAGACCTGTCTGAAGTACTCGGTAACCAAAGGTTTGACGTGGTGCTTTGTCACGCAGTTCTCGAGTGGTTAACCGATCCGATTGCGGCAATTCCTGCGCTTTGCGAACGAGTTAAACCCGGCGGCTGGTTGTCGGTGATGTTTTACAATGTGCATGCAAAACGCATGGCAAATATGGTGTATGGCAATTTTGACTATGTTCAATCTGGTTTGAAGGTAAAGAAGAAGGTTCGTTTTAGCCCAAACTCACCGCTCGACCCCGCTCAGGTGTTGAACCAATTTGGCCAGCAACCATTTACATTGTATCGCCATAGCGGTGTGCGTTGCTTCCATGACTACTTACGTGAGCCAACTCATCAAGCTGTTTATCAACAGCGGCGGAGTTTAACTGGGGAAGCTGTGACGATTGAACAAACTCAGCAAAACTTGCAAAACAGTCCCATGTTGATTGACCTTGAATTGGCTTATCGTAACCAAGAACCCTACCGCCAATTGGGCCGTTATCAGCACATCCTGTTGCGGCATACGAGCTAACGGACAGAATTCAGCAAGAACGAAGTAATGCACAAACAACGTGCAAGCCCGATTGCCGCATGAATATTAAATTTAGAAGAGAGGAAGTCGCATGCAAGTAGCGTTTATTGGTTTAGGAGTGATGGGTTTTCCTATGGCAGGCCATTTACAAGCGGCCGGTCATCAAGTGCGGGTTTATAATCGTACCTTTAGCAAAGCCGAACAGTGGGTCGCGCGTTTCGGTGGCAGTGCGCATCGCACGCCTGTTGAAGCAGCTCACGGTGCCGAAGTCGTTTTTGTCTGTGTCGGTAATGACGATGACGTTCGCAGTGTCGTCTATGGCGATGAGGGTGTGCTCGCTAGTATGTCTGGTGGAACGATATTGATTGACCACACCACAGCCTCGGCGGAATTGGCTCGCGAACTAGCAACGGCGTGCCGCCAACAGCAAGTCGAGTTTCTTGATGCGCCGGTATCGGGTGGGCAAGCAGGTGCTGAGAACGGCCAATTGACAGTAATGGTTGGTGGTGAGGCGAATGTCCTAGCGCAGGTGCAGCCACTACTGGATTGTTTTTCTCGTTATGTTGGCTTACAAGGTCCTGCAGGGAGCGGGCAACTAGCGAAAATGGTCAACCAAATCTGTATTGCCGGTGTTGTTCAAGGCTTAGCTGAGGGATTACAGTTCGCTAAAAATGCAGGTCTCGATCAAGAACAACTCATCGCGGCAATTAGCAAAGGTGCGGCGGGTAGTTGGCAGATGGAAAACCGAAGTGCGACAATGTGGCGCGGTGAGTTTGAGTTCGGATTTGCCGTGGATTGGATGCGCAAAGACTTACAAATCGCATTGCAGGAGGCTCAGCAAAACGGGAGCCGGTTACCGTTAACGGCGCTTGTTGACCAATTCTACGGTGATGTACAGGCAGCCGGTGGCAAGCGTTTTGATACCTCGAGTTTAATTACTCGCCTTGGTACTCCCCCAAAAAAGACGAACTTATTTTAGCTTCATTGCTCACATTGCAACTAAAAAAACGGCAGCCACTGAGGCTGCCGTTTGTGTTTTTGTACACCGAGTAAGTCGCACAGAGCGCTTAACGAATACCCATGCGGCGTAGAGCCTGCTGAGTAAAGTCTTGACGACGAGGTGTGATATCGAAGTCGATGAATGAATCACCTTCTTCGTTGGCTAAGCCAAGTACAATGTAACGACCGTTGTTGAGGTCATATAAAGCTTCGGCGGCCATCCACGGTACGTCATTGCCGTAGAATTGAGCGTTGTATGCTTCTGCAACACG
The DNA here is from genome assembly GCA_023380515.1 of Gammaproteobacteria bacterium. The sequence continues at coordinate 2,252 of JAMCRH010000191.1, forward strand.
CCATAATTCACCACGGCCATCGTAGTGGTCAACCACTGAGGCTGTCCAAGTGTCTTCGTCGATGAAGAAGTTACGTTGAGCATAAATATGACGCTCGCCGTCTTTCACTGTTGCTTCGACAACCCATACGCGGTGTAACTCATAACGCAGATGATCTGGATTCATGTGACCTGGCATAATGATGTCGGTATAGCGCAGCGACGGGTCCATCAACTTGTAGTTGTTGTACGGAATGTACATTTCTTTCTTGCCAACAAGTTTCCAGTCGTATTTGTCTGGTGCACCGTTGAAGATATCAAGGCCGTCAGAGGTACGCAGACCGTCTGAAGCAGTACCTGGACCATCATAGGCAACGTTCGGTGCACGACGCACGCGGCGCTGACCGGCGTTATACAACCACGCACGGCGGCTTTCTTTCACTTGGTCAATGGTATCGTGAACCAACAAGACGGTACCGGTCAAACGTGCTGGAGCCAGTACTTCTTGCAAGAAATAGAACAAGATATTGTCATCAGCGTCAGTACGGCCACCTTCAAGGTGTTCTGGCCACACCAGCTGCTCACGCAAACGTACCATTTCAAAACGGCCATTCGCTTGCACCGGGAACTGACCAACAGTCCGTTGAACTGCACCACCACGATAGCGTGTGAGGTGGTTCCAGATGACTTCTAAACCTGAATTTGGGATTGGGAAGGGCACGTAACCTTCAAAGCCAACAAGGCCGCTACCGCCTTCAACTAAGCGTGCATTCTCCGCATTCTTGCGGACGATGTCGTAAATTTCTTGCGGA
>JAMCRH010000192.1 GCA_023380515.1 Gammaproteobacteria bacterium
CTATCTGATTGCCTTACCTGTTGCGCATCTGGTGGTGCGTGTGCAGAAGCGGCAGATTTACGCATGGTGTGCTGTTGCCACCGCAATTGGCCTCTGGGTCGCTTTCCGCTTCATTGACCACTTTGCTCCGATGCCAACGCTTATTGCGGCAACGCGGACAACACCTGGCACCTTGTTGATGATTTTCAGTAGTTTTCTGGGTGGCCTTTTTTATGCTTGGCTGAGTCGGATCCTGCGCCGTTATCTGCCCCGTACAAGAAAAGGAACCTAGGATGAATTTAACTTGGCAACGTCCACTCCTTGCGCTGACCGCTGCGATTTCCTTTTCCGCAGCTGCGACACATAGTGACGCTGAAGCACAAGACAGCAATCTCTGGCAATATGAAGTTGTCGCTGCAGATATTGAGTTTCCATGGGCAATCGTAATTCTACCCAACGATGATTATCTGATTAGCAGTCGCAGCGGTGCACTGTGGCACATCAAGTCAACCGACGAGCAAATGACTAACGTCCTTCCGGAGCTCGCTAATCTATGGGTCGATGGCCAAGCGGGTCTCTTCGATCTTGCCCTTCATCCTCATTTTGCCAGTGAGCCTTATGTCTACTTTACCTATGCCTGTGGCGACTTGCGCAACAACAACACGTGTCTTGCTAGAGCACGATGGACGGGGAGTGAATTAGTCGACACTGAACTGCTTTTTCAGGCCTATCCGGAAAAACGAGGGAGCGCGCACTATGGTGGCCGGCTCGCCTTTCTACCCGACGATACCTTGGTGTTAACCTTGGGTGATGGCTTTGATTATCGTGAACGGGCACAAAGCCTTAGCGATCATTTAGGCACAACAATTCGTCTCTCTTTGGACGGTGATATACCCACTGACAATCCTTTCGTAGCCAATTCAAGAGCTTTGCCGGAAATATACAGTTACGGCCATCGTAATGTGCAAGGCATTGCTTGGCATCCGCAATTACAAACGCTATTTATCAGTGAACATGGGCCTCGCGGCGGTGACGAAATTAATCGCCTCCGTGCCGGTGGTAACTTTGGCTGGCCTCTCTTGACCGCAGGTGTTGACTACACTGGTGCCAAAATCACGCCCTATCGAGATTTGCCCGGTCTTATTCAAGCTGATTTTGAATGGACGCCATCAATTGCGCCGAGCGGGCTAGCCATCTATTCCGGCGCTGAGTTTCCGCAATGGCAAGACCATTTATTGGTGCCTGCGCTCGCCGGCAAGCATGTCGCCTTGTTACGTGCCGATGAAGACTCTGTCGAGCCTGTTGCCAAGCTATTTACTGACCTCGACGCACGAATTCGCGCAGTTCAAGTCCACCCTCTTTGGTCGTTAAAGTGGGAACGAAAGTGAAGAATATCCGCCTTGTTGATGGCGATCATGACATTGACTGCAAAATTGACGGCATTGGCGCGATGAAGTTGAAGTCAGAGTTTGTCAAAAAGGTCTAATTGTGTTCAATCATTTTGACAATTTTTGACGACATTCAAGTGGCGCTCTAACCATCGAGCAGCTAGTTTACTGATTAGATTTCAATGTAACGAAGGAGCGAGTTATGCGTTTATTATCGTTCACATCTGTGTCTTTGTCGGCCTTGACCGGGCTGATTTTGGTGGGTTTCACATATGCCCCAACTGCAAGTGCACAAGCATTCGAAAAGGACTGGATGTTTAGTGCAAATGTGGCGCGTACGTCGATCGACCGTGAGACGTCTGGAACCCCTTGGCATGCGGTTACCGATCAAAGTAAAACCAGTTTTATTGGCTCACTATCGTGGTTTGCGACACCTAATTTAAGTATTCGCGCCAGCTATGAGTTTGGCGCAGAAATGCGCAGCGCGAATCGCTGTCCGCCGGATACCGCCTGCACCCTAGTCGCAATGCAAGAGCAAGGTGACATGGAAAGTTTGCAGTTGGTCCTCGTGCCTGAGTTCGATTTGACCGATACCACCTTCGTTTTTGCTAATCTCGGCATTGCGCGGACGACCGTCGATACCCAACAGCAATTACCGCGGTATAGTTCGACGGACTTGATCTATGGTGCTGGTGTTGGCTACCGGTTATCGCGAAACTGGCGGGCTTCGCTAGAATATGTCACCAGCGGCGATGACTATCAGTCAATCCGTTTGGGCTTAGCATTGCGTTTTTAAGTTCACTCGGGCGGCAACTGCCAAGTTTGCATTTCATGTAAACGTGAGGCACAGCGAGCGAAGGGTTGGGCTAACTCCTTGCCTTGATATAACTCGTCGATCGCTGTGTCACTGCTCACGACCACTAAACATGACTGTTCATAGCACTCATCGACCAATGCCATAAACCGGCGTGCCGCATCATCACGCTGACCGAATTGTTGATCACTGTCCTCACGCTGATAACTTTCTTCCACACCATGAACGATCGCTTTTGTCGGTGCGTAGCTGAAAGGCGGTACAGCGGCGACCACAATGACACGATACTGTGCTGCGAGCTCCATGTAATCGCGATGACTGCGCGGTCCCATGCACAAGGCTTCGAACGAGAACGCAATCGCTGTCCGGGTGCGCCATAGATAGGGTATCTCTCGACCCAGTAAGTTAAGGTATCCGGGATTTAGGGGAGACGAAATCTGCAGCGTCTGGCGAATTTCAGCCATGACTTCTGCACTTTCCGGTGCTGACGATTGCCAATAATAATCCACAGAGTTTTCCGTAGTTCCTGCTATCCGCCGGTAATCAGTTGGATGGTCGAGTGATAACACGTTGCAATACTGGTTGAGTAAGTGAATCGTGACTAAAAAACGATCGCGACCCAGTCCATTCTTATACAAATCTTCAGGTCGGCTATTTGAGGTGGTCACCAAGGTTACCCCGTTATTGAATAACGCTTGCCAAAGACGTCCGAGAATCATTGCGTCGCCCATATCCTCGACAAAAAATTCATCCAAACAGATTAACCGATAATCTGCTGCCCATTGTGCAGCGATGATAGCGAGGGGGTTTTCTTGTCCGCTTGTCTGATTTAAG